>DAIDJU010000024.1 GCA_027451225.1 Acidocella sp.
GCGGGCATAATGCCCAGCATGGGGCCGATCCGCGCGATGATCCGCCCCACGGCGGGCGCGGCAATATAGCCGCCGGTGGTAAAGCCGTAGGTGGTGGCGTCCGGCTTGGGCTGCAGCACCAGCACATAGACCACGTATTGCGGGTTCTCCATGGGAAAGGCCGCCATGAAGGACGCGTTATTGGTGTGCTTGAGATACCCGCCATTGGGCCCCACCACCTGGGCGGTGCCGGTCTTGCCGCCGACCACATAGCCCGGCACGGCGGCATTCTTGCCGGTGCCGAACAGCACGACATCGGTCATGATCTTGCGCATCAGGTCCGAGGTGCTCTGCTGCATGATCCGCACGCCCTGGGGCGGATTGGCCGGGTCCACCTTCAGCAGCGTGGGGTCGTAGCGCGTGCCGCCATTCACCAGCGGCAGCACGCCAGTCACCAATTGCAAGGGCGAAATGGCGATGCCCGCGCCGAAGGAGACGGTCATCGTCGCCGCCAAGCCCCAATTGCTCTTGGAGGGGAATTGCGGCTTCGGCGGGCCGGGCAGTTGCACATTCACCGGCTGGAAGAATTGCTGCTTGGTGTACCAATCCTGCTCGATCTTCGGTCCCAGGATGGTGGCGATGCGCGACGCCCCGATATTCGAGGAAACGTTGATGATCTCCGGCACTGCCATCCACTGATGCGCGGCCTCGAAATCGGTGATGTGGAAGCGCCCGACCTTCAGCGGATGCGTGGTATCGAAATAATCCCACCAATGGATCATCCCGGAATCCAGCGCCATCGCCACGGTTTGCAACTTGAACACCGATCCCGGCTCATAAGTGCCGTTCACGCAGCGGCTGAACTGGCTGTTGCGGTCCGCGCTGCCATAGCTGTTGACGTCGTAATCCGGCAGGCTGGTCATGGCCAGAATCTCGCCGGTACGCGCATTCATCACGATGGCGCAACCGCCCGGCGCCTGGAATTCCTTCACCGCCGCGGCCAGCTCGTCATGTACGATGCTCTGGATCCCCGCATCGATGGACAGCGCCAGCGGCTGCGTATTCCCGGTGGTCAGGCGCTGCTGGAAATACTGCTCCACACCGGCCACACCCTCGCCATCCACCTTCACCCCACCCAGAATATGCGCGGCCAGATTGCCGTCCGGGTAGTGGCGCTTCTCGCTATTCTCGAAATACACGCCCGGAATGCCGAGCGAGTTCACCGCCAGTTCCTCCTGGGGCGTGAGCTTGCGGTTGAGGTAGACGAACTCCTTGCGCTTCTCCACCGGCACGCCGGCGCCCAGCTTCATCGCGGTATCGGCCACGTTGATGCCCGGCATGGCGTTGGCCAGCAGCTGCGCGGCGGCCTGCGGGTCCGGCACCTGCTGCGGGTCGGCAAAAAGCTGCGCGCCGGGCAGCGAGACGGCGAGGATGGTGCCGTTACGGTCGGTGATATCCGCGCGCGAGGGCGGCGGCGGGGTCATGTCCAGCTGCGGCTGCATCGCGGCGATCTGCGCGGCGCTGGGGAGCAGCGGATGCACGATGGTGGACCAAGTGAGCTTGACCCCCACCCCCGCGTAAAGCCCCATGAACAGCAGCGCGGCGATGACCATGCGCCCGCGCGCCTTGTCCAGCACGCGGCGCTGGTCGAGGTCCGAGCCCGTAACCCGCACATTTTCCATCAGCGGCACGGCGCCGCCGCGCGCGGGCGCGCCCTTCCGCCGCTGGGGCGGCGGCTGGTCCGGCCGCAGTGTTAATGTCAATTGTCGCCCCCTTGGGCCATACCGAGCATAGAACCGCCGTTATCGATCGGCATCGCCGCCGGGGCGGCGCTGGCCACGGTCTTCACCGACATCACCTGCGCACCGATCGGCTGGACCCGCGGGGCGGACGCGGCGGAAGCCACATACAGCGCCGAGCTATCCGGCGTCTTCGCGTTATGGACGGGATGATGCACGATCCGGTGCTCCAAGCCCTCGGCTGAAGCCACGCGCTCCTGCTGGGCCTGCGGGCGCTTGGCCACCGCGGACTTGGGCGCGGCGGCGGCGATCGCCGCCGCATCCACGGAAGCCAGCTGCACCGGGGCTGTGGGCTTCGCCGGGCTGGGAGCGCCAGACTTGGCCACAGGCGCGGCGGAGGCCACGGCGGACCCGGCGGGGGATGCCGGAGCAGCGGCGGGCGCGGCCTGGGCCAACTGCGGCATGGCGGGCACCGGATCGGCCGGGTTTGCGCCGGGCGGCTGGCTGCCGGGGGCGGGCAAAGCGGTGCCCAGGCTGGCCAGGGTTGTAAGCTGGCCCGGCTTCATCGGCTGCAACCCGGTGAACTGCGCCGCCAGCGAGGCGAGGCGCGACGGATCGGCCTCCAGCGCCCACTGCGCTTGCAGCACGCGGATGCTCTGCTCATCCTGGCGCGTCTGCTGCGTCACCTGGGAAATCTGGTCGTCCAGCGCCTCGCTATGGTGTTTGACCATGAACAGATACGCGCCGGAGAAGGCGAACATCATGCCGCTGATGAGGGTAAGGGGGCGTACGATCATGCCGCGAGCCTTTCCATAACGCGCAGCTTGGCGCTGCGGGCGCGGGGGTTGGCGTTGAGTTCCGCCTCGCCGGGCGTTACCGGCGATTTGGTGACAAGCGCGAAATGGGGCTTGGCCTGGGCCAGCAGCCCGGCAGGATCATGCCGCGAAGCCCCCGGCCCGCGCCCTGCATTGGCCGCGAAGAACTGCTTCACGATCCGGTCCTCCAGCGAATGAAAGCTGACCACGACAAGCCGCCCGCCTGGCTTGAGCATCTCCGCTGCCTGTTCCAGCGCGGCCTGGACATCCGCCAGCTCCTCGTTCACCGCGATGCGCAGCGCCTGGAAGCTTCTTGTCGCCGGGTCCAGCCCCGATTTATCCGCTCTCACGACACTCCGTATCACGCCAGCCAGATCCGCCGTCGTTGTGAATTTTTGTACCTTCCGCCGTTCGACAATGGCCTTGGCCACGCGCCGCGCCGCCTTCTCCTCCCCGAACTCGTAGATGATATCCGCCAGTTCGGATTCGGGGCAAAAGTTTACCAGCGTCTCGGCATTCATTTCGCTGTTGCCCATTTGCATGTTCAAAGGCCCGTCATGGCGAAAAGAAAACCCGCGCGCCGGATCGTCGATCTGGTACGAGGAAACCCCAAGGTCGAACACCGCACCATCGAGTCCATCAACGCCGCGCGCCAACAGCAAATCAGAAATTGTGCTGATTCTGCCTTCGCAAATTGTAAACCGGCCAGGAAATTCGTGCTCCAGCTCATGCCCGCGCGCCACAGCGGCGGGGTCGCGGTCGGTGGCGTAAAGCCTGCAATTCGCCGCGTTGAGGATCGCCCGCGCATAGCCGCCGCCACCAAAAGTCCCATCCAGATAAACGCCGCCATCGCGCGGCTGAAGCATGTTCACGGCTTCATCGCGTAGGACTGGAATGTGTGAAAATTCTGTCATCTTGCCGGCACTCCGAAGGCGATCTTCGGCGCGGCGGCGCAGGAAGCTTCGAGGAACGCCTTACCCGCCTCGGGCTCCCAGATATGGAAATGATCGCCACGGCCGAGAAAATATACGGCCTCGCCCAAATTCGCCCGTGCGGCCAGATGCGCCGGAATCATGATCCGCCCCTGCGCGTCCAGCTCCACCTCGGCGGCCTGGCTGTAAACCACGCTGGCCAGGGCGTAATGCTCCGGGTCGGTCTCGGCCAGGGCGTCCACCTTTTCCTGGAACTTGGCGTAATCGGGCAGCGGCCAGGCCTCCACGCAGCCATCGAGCAGCGAGGGCCGCAGCACCAGCGTCATCTCCGGCGTGGTTTTCCACACGTTGCGGAACGCCGCCGGGACGGAGACCCGCCCCTTCGCATCCAGCTTATTCTCGTGGGTGCCGAAGAGTCGCTTCATCGGGGTTTAAACGCGAGGCCTTCCACCACTTTATGGGAAATCATGGGTTTCTCTCCCACTAGCATGGAGCACTTCACCACGTCAAAGAGATTTCCTGGGAACTCCCGAACGACTCGGCGCGAGTCTTCCCAGCGAAATCAAGTGATTCCACCCTTATTTGTTCGTAATTTGTTCCAGATTCAGATATACAACCCCGCTGCAAATCAATTTCGCATTCGCAACAAAAATCGTTCGAACCAGAACAAAGAGAGAAAATCCAGACGGTCTATAAGCCGGGTTCTGTCCACACCCCGAGGGGCGCTGGACGGCCATTCATCTGGGACGGACGTTACCGCCCGCCTCACGCAACCAACCCGGGCGACAAACCGGAAATCGTTTTGCGCCCATGCTTTCGCACGGCGCCGGCCGCCCCTATTCGGTCTTGCTCCCGGTGGGGTTTACCCTGCCCTCCCTGTTACCAGCGAGGCGGTGCGCTCTTACCGCACCATTTCACCCTTACCCTGGGCGAACCCGAAGGCGGTATGTTTCTGTGGCACTGTCCCTGGGGTCGCCCCCGCCGGCCGTTAGCCGGCACCGTACTTCCGTGGAGCCCGGACTTTCCTCCCATGGCTTGCGCCACCGGCGGCCGTCCAACCGTCTGGAGGGGCCTCCCTACTCCCGCAGCTTACGCGCGGTCAACCAGCGCGCGCAGGGCGGCAGCGCGGGCGGCGGTGGGGGCGTCAGCCACGCCGCTCAGGTTCTGGGGCAGAAAATGCCGCTGGAAAGCGGTAATCACATCGCGCTCCGGCAGGCCGACATCGTAGCCAATGGCCGCCAAATCGGCCCTTAAATCCCCCGGCGCGCCGAATTCATCCGTCCACACGCCAATGCCAGCCATGGCCAGCCCCTTCCAGTCGAACAACTCTCCGGGGTCCTGCTTGCGGTTGGGGGCGATATCCGAATGCGCCACCACGTTGCGCGCGGAGATCGGGTGGCGCGAGAGAATGCCCAGGCACAATTCCCGCACCGCTTCCATCTGCGCGGCGGGAAACGGCCTGTAGCCCCATTCATGCCCCGGATTGACGATCTCGATCCCCACCGAGGCCCCGTTCAGCATGCGCTGCCCGCGCCAATAGGAAATGCCCGCATGCCAGGCGCGCTTTTCCTCCGGCACCAGGCAATACACCGCGCCATCCTCATCCACCACATAATGCGAGGAGACTTTCGCTTCGGGCGAGCGCAGCAAATCGATGGCCGATTGCGCATCCGGCATCCCGGTATAATGCAGCACCAGGAATTCCACATCGGCGTCACGCTCATCCACGTTGGGCGAGGGCAGCGCGATCATGCGGACAACCTCCGGGACAGCAGCAAATCCAGCCCCAGCACCACCATCAGCCCACCAGCCCCCTGGCGCACGCGCATAATGGCGTTGCCCTTTCCGGCCAGCCCGCCGCGCACCGCGCCTGCGGCCAGCGCCACGGCCAAATCCGCGCTGGTGTTCAGCGCCACCGAGACCAGCCCGAGCAGCAAAAATTGCAGCGCCACATGGCCGTGCGAAATATCCACGAATTGCGGCAGAAAGGCGAGGAAGAACGCCGCCGTCTTGGGGTTCAGCGCCTCCACCAGTATCCCATCCACCACCGCCCGGCGCGGATTGGCGGGCCTTGCTTCCACCGCCGTCAGCATCGCCGCATCCCGCCGCGCGGCGCGGACCATGCCGATGCCCATCCACACCAGATACCCCGCCCCGGCCAGCTTCAGCAGCGCGAAGAGCTGGGCGCTCGCCAGCACCAGGGCCGAGAGCCCCAAAGTGCCCGCCACCACATGCACCATGCCGCCAATGCCGGTTCCAGCCCCCGAGGCCAGCCCCTCCAGCCGCCCGGCGGCCAGGCTGCGCGAACTCACATAAAAAATACTCGGCCCCGGCAGCAGTGCCAGCACCAGCGCCGCCGCGAAGAACATCCAGAAATTCTGAAACATGATTACAACCGTCTCTCGCGTTTAATGGCGTCGTAAGCGGCATTGATCCGCGCCACCTTCTCCGAGGCCAGCTTGACCCGCGCCGGGGAGGCCCCCTGCGAGGCCAGCACATCTGGATGATGCTCACGCACCAACTGCTTCCAGCGGGCGCGGATTTCATCCGCCGCGGCATTACGGCGCAGCCCCAGCACGGCATAAGCGTCCTCAGCCGATTGCTGCTGCGCCGCCGTTCCGCCCGAGGCCCGCCGAACCGCCGCCTCATCCAGCCGGAAGGCGAAAGCCACCCGCCCCAGGAAATCCGCCTCCGCCCCGTTCAGCGCGCCATCGGCACGGGCGATCTGGTACAGCCCGGCCAACACCTGCTCCAAAATCCCCCGGCTGTCGGAAAACGCCTGGCCGAGCTGGGTGGCGTACCCCTCGAATCCCTCGGCGCTATCGCGCGCCTGGTCGAACAGCCTCCCCACCTCGGCGGTATTTTCGGGCGGAATGGCGAAGCTGCGCTTGAACGCGTCGATCTCCACGCGGCTCACCGGCCCGTCGCATTTGGCGAGCTTGGCGGCCAGCACGGTCACGCCCACGGCAAAAAGCTGATCCCGCCCGCCGATCATGGCGGCGACCCGGGCGCTGTCGAACGGCATCACCCGGTCGCCCAGGAAGGAGAAGGGCTGGAACCGCCCCTCATCCGCCGCATGGCCCAGCGCCGCGCCAAACAGCGCCCCCACCGGCCCGCCCATGGCAAACCCGGCCAGTCCACCGATAAACTTGCCCCAGTAACTCATAGGCTCAGTCTAGCACGCCCTTGAACCCGGCCCAACAATCGGACATCAACCGGAGCGGCATTCTTTGGATACACTCATGGCCTGGCAATTCTGGATCGATCGTGGCGGCACGTTCACCGACATCGTGGCCCGCTCCCCAAACGGCGCTCTGGCGACAAAGAAGCTCCTCTCGGAGAACCCGGAGCGCTACCGCGACGCCGCCGTGCAAGGCATCCGCGAATTCCTCGGCCTGACCGATGGCGCGCCGATCCCCGCAGGGGCCATCGCCAGCGTGAAGATGGGCACCACCGTGGCCACCAACGCGCTGCTGGAGCGCAAAGGTGCCCGCACGCTGCTGCTGGTAAACCGGGGCTTTGCAGATCTGCTGCGCATCGGCAACCAAGCCCGCCCGAAGCTGTTCGACCTCGATATCCGCCTCCCCTCCATGCTTTACGAGCACGTCGAGGAAATCCTGGGCCGCGTCTCGGTCTCGGGCGAGGGGATCGAGCCGCTCGATGAAACCGCCGCCCTGGCCGCCCTGCGCGCCGCGCGGGCGGCGGGGGTGGAGGCCGTGGCCATCGCGCTCATCCACGCCTGGAAGTTCCCGGCCATGGAGCAGCGCCTGGGCCAGTTGGCGGCCCAGGCCGGGTTCACGCAAATCTCGCTCTCGCATATCGCCAGCCCCTTGCTGCGCCTCGTGCCCCGTGCCGACACCACGGTGGCCGACGCCTATCTCTCGCCCGTGCTGCTGCGTTACATCGCCCAGGTTTCGGAAGGGCTAAATAATTCGCCCCTCTACTTCATGCAGTCCCATGGCGGGCTGGCCCGCGCCAATGCCTTCACGGGCAAGGACGCCATCCTCTCCGGCCCGGCGGGCGGCATCGTGGGCGCGGTCCGCACGGCGGCGGCAGCCGGGTTCAACGCCGTCATCGGGTTCGACATGGGCGGCACCAGCACCGATGTCGCGCTCTACGACGGCGCGTTCCAACGCAGCCTGGAAACCGAGATCGCCGGCGTGCGCCTGCGCGCCCCTATGCTCGCCATCAACACCGTGGCGGCGGGCGGCGGCTCTATCTTAAGCTTCGACGGTGCGCGCCTTCGCGCCGGGCCCGAGAGTGCGGGCGCAAACCCCGGCCCCGCCGCCTACCGCAAGGGCGGCCCGCTCACGGTGACGGACGCCAACGTGCTGCTGGGCAAGATATTGCCCGCGCATTTCCCCGCCATCTTCGGCCCGAACGGCGACGAAAAGCTTGATGCCGAGATTGTCCGCAACACATTTACGCATCTGGCGGCCAAGGTTGGCGGCTACACGCCCGAGCAGCTGGCCGAGGGCTTCATCCAGATCGCCGTGGCCAACATGGCCCAGGCCATCCGCCAGATTTCCGTGCAGAAGGGCCTGAACCCGGCGGATTTCGCCCTGGTCTGCTTCGGCGGCGCTGGCGGTCAGCACGCCTGCCTGGTGGCCGACGAGCTGGGCATGGACCGCGTGTTCATCCACCCCTTCGCCGGGGTGCTCTCGGCCTATGGCATCGGGCTCTCCGATTTCTCGCTGCTGCGCGAACAGGCGGTGGAACTCCCCTTCACCGAAGCCGCGCTGGACGCCCTGGCGCAAACCGCCGCCCGCCTCGCCGCCGAGGCCGAAACCTCCCTGCGAGCCCAGACGCCCGGCGCTGAAATCACCCACAGCACCACCATCCTGCTCCGCTACGCGGGCACGGACACCGCCCTGCCGGTGAAATTCGCCTCTCACGCCGAGATGCTCGCCGAATTCACCGCCGCGCATCAGCGCCTGTTCGGCTTCACCACGCCCGAAAAGCCGCTGGTGGCCGAGACCGTGCAGGTGGAAGCCAGCGCCCCCGGCGAGCCCCTGGCCGAGCCCGAGGCCGCCTCCGCCCCGCCACCCGTCCCGCTGGAAACCACAGCCATGTTCACCGGCGGCGAGACCCGCCTCACCCCGGTTTACGACCGCGCGGCGCTGGGTGCGGGCGCGCAAATCCAGGGCCCGGCGATTTTGAAGGAGGCCATCGCCACCACCATCGTGGAGCCGGGCTGGACGGCCGAGATCACCCCACACAACCACTGCATCCTGCGCCGCGCCCAGGCCCGGGCCAACGCCGTCATCGCCACGGCTGAAAAGCCCGACCCGGTGCTGCTGGAACTCTTCGCCAATCTGTTCATGTCCACCGCCGAGCAGGCCGGGGCGGTGCTGCGCAACACCGCGCAGAGCGTAAACATCAAAGAAAGGCTCGATTTCTCCTGCGCCATCTTCGATGCCCAGGGCAATCTCGTGGCCAACGCGCCGCATGTGCCGGTGCATCTGGGCGCGATGGGTGCTTCCGTGCGTCACGTCCTCGCCCTGCGCGGCGACACGCTGCGCCCCGGCGACGCCGTGGCCCTGAACAACCCCTATGCCGGTGGAACCCACCTGCCGGACATCACCCTCATCACCCCGGTCTTCGACGAGGCGGGCGCAAACATCCGCTTCTTCACCGCCTGCCGGGGCCACCATGCCGATATCGGCGGCCTCACCCCCGGCTCCACCCCGCCCTTCTCCACCACACTGGAGGAGGAAGGCGTGATCATCGACAATTTTCTTCTCCTCTCCGGCGGGACGTTCCAGGAGGCCGGCTTCCGCGCCCTTTTGGCCGGGGCCAAATACCCCGCCCGCAACCCGGAGCAGAATGTCGCCGACATCAAGGCGCAGATCGCCGCCAACGCCACCGCCGCCAACGCACTGGGGCAGATCGTGGCGCGCTACGGCTGGAGCGTGGTGCGGAGCTACATGCGCCACGTGATGGACAATGCCGAAGCCGCCACCCGTGCCGCCATATTGCGCCTGCGCGACGCCGATTTCGCCTACCAGATGGATGACGGCACGCCCCTGCATGTCGCCCTGCGCATAAACCGCGAAACCGCCTCCGCCATTGTGGATTTCACCGGCACGGGGGAAGCGGGCGCGAACAACTTCAACGCCCCCAAGGCGGTCACCACGGCGGCGGTGCTCTACGCCTTCCGCTGCCTCACCGGCACCGATCTGCCGCTGAACGAGGGTTGCCTGAAGCCGCTCACCATCGTCATCCCCGAGGGTAGTTTTCTCTCTCCCCCGCCCGGCTTCGCCGTGGTGGCGGGCAATACCGAGGTTTCCCAGGCCGTGACCTCCGCCCTGCTCGGCGCGATGGGGGCCGCCGCATCCTCGCAGGCGACGATGAACAACTTCCTCTTCGGCAATGCCCGCTACCAGTATTACGAGACCATCTGCGGCGGGGCCGGAGCCGGACCGAATTTCAACGGCTGCTCGGCGGTGCATACGCATATGACCAATACGCGCATCACCGACCCCGAGGTGCTGGAACTGCGGTTTCCCGTGCGCGTGGAGGCGTTCTCCATCCGGCGCGGCTCGGGCGGCGCAGGAAAATTCACCGGCGGGGATGGCGTTACGCGCAAAATCCGGTTTTTAGAGCCCATGACCGCCACCATCACCGCCTCGCGCCGCACCATACCGCCCTTCGGCCTGGAAGGCGGCAGCCCCGGCGCCGTCGGCGCGCAATATGTCGAGCGTGCTAACGGCACCGCCGAGCCCCTGCCCGGCCGCGCCGCCGTGGAGCTGGCGACGGGCGACGCCTTTGTCATCGAGACCCCGGGCGGCGGCGGGTACGGCGCGCCTTGAAGAAACGTACCGCCCTCTGGCTGCTCCCCGCCGGGCTGCTCCTGGCGCTGCTCGGCGCGCTGCTGGCTTTGCCCGGCTTTGTCGGCTCGCAGGCGCATCGCCCGGCCATGGAGTCCTTCGCCTCCTCGCTCACCGGCCGCAAGGTGCAGATCGGCGGCAAGCTCTCGCTCGCCCTGCTGCCCCGCCCCGAGATCACCGCGACCGATGTCACCATCTCCGGTCCGGACCAGGAGATCATCACCGCCCGCGCCTTGGTGATGGACATATCGCCGCTCGCCTTGCTGCGGGGCCAATTGGCGGTGCAGACGCTCAACCTAGAACAGCCCAGCGTGGATCTCCCCTGGCCGCTGCCCGCCGGGCCCAAATCCATCGCCCCGCCGCCCTGGCTGGCGGCGCTGCACGCGCATCTCAACAACGGCACGGTGCGCTTCGGCGGCATCGGCTTCACCGAGGTCAGCGCCGATCTCTTCACCGGGCCGAACGGCACGGTCAGCGTCTCCGGCAATGGCGCGCTGCTGGGCCAGGGGGTTACGCTCAGCCTGGCGCTGGGTGCCACGGCGCTGGACCAGTCCGCCCCGCTCTCCCTCCAGGCCCAGGCGCTGGGCGGAAGCCTGAACTTCTCCGGCACGCTGGCGGGCGACAGCTCCATCACCGGCAACCTTACCGCCAAGCTGCCGCTGGGCATTACCGGCAACGCCACGCTCAGCGTGGATGGGCGCGGCCTCAACGCCACCCAGCTCGCCGTGCAGCAGGGCAATGCCAGCCTCTCGGGCAGCGCCTCCCTCAGCTTCGCCACGCCCGGGATAAGCGCCACGCTCAGCGGCCAGAACCTGAACCTCGACGCCCTGGCGCAGAATGCCCAGCCGCTCGCCCTGTTCTGGCCCGCCTTGCCGCCGCTCTCGCTCACCCTCCAGGCCAGCAACGTCACACTGGCCGGGCAGAGCTTTCCGGCGCTGCAAACCAGCCTGAGCACCGGCCCTGGCGGGCTGGCGCTGAACAGCCTCGCCCTTACCCTGCCCGGCGGCGGCACGCTGAACGCCTCGGGCAGCGCCAGCCCGGCCGGAGCGCTTAACGGGCAGGCCAGCCTGACCGTGCCGGATAGCGCGGCCCTGGCCAGCGCCTACCACCTGACTCCGCCCGCCTCCTGGTCCAGCGCCAAGCTCTCCGGGCAGATCGGCGGCACGCTCACCGCCCCGGTGCTAAGCAAGATCAGCGGCATGCTGGGGCAGGACCATGTCTCCGGTAACCTGATCCTGGGTGCGGGCCGCGCCGCGGGCAGCCTGGGCTTCGATCATCTCGACCTCGCCCCGCTCATCGCCTGGGCCAAGCAGCGCCAGCCCGGCGGCTTCGTCTTCGACGGCGAGATCACCGCCGCCCGCGCCGATGCCGGACCGGTGAAGCTGCAAAACCTGGCCGTGGACGCCGAGTTGGACGGCACGCTGAACATCCGCCGCGCCTCCGCCAATCTGTATGGCGGGCTGGCGGCGGGCAGCTTCACGCTCGATTCGTCTGGCCAGGTCACCTCCGCGCACGGGTTCCTGCAAATCCCCTCCGCCGCGCCGCTGGCCGCCCTGCTGCCCGCGGGCTGGGTTCCGCCCACGGCACTTACCGCCGGGCGGCTCTCGCTGTTGTTCGCGGCGCAGGGCCCGGCCAATGCGCTGGCGGCCAGCGCCGTGGCCAATCTCGCCGTGCAGGGCAAGGACCCAAGCTCGGGCAAATCCGCCGATGTGGGCACGCTCACCATCACCGCCTCGCCGGTTGTCGACCTGATCCACCAAAGCGCCACCGGCGCGGTCTCCGTGCAGTTTCCCGAGGCCATCCGCCTTGCCCGTCTGCTCGGCTTGAATGCCGACGCCGCCTTCCCCGGCCCTGGCTCGCTCTCGCTGCGCGCGGGCTTCACCGCCTCGGCCAGCCAGTACGGGCTGAACGATTTCCTGCTCAGCTACGGCGCACTCTCGGCCAATGGCAGGCTGCTGGTGAATAACGGCGCGCTGACCGGGCAGATCGACGCGGACACGCTGGCCCTGCCCGCTTTGCCCGCGACACTCTCCCTGCCCGCGAGCCTGCCCGTGCAGGGCAAGATCGGCATCAGCGCCGCCAATGTGATTTATGCCGGCACGCCGGTACTGGGCCAGAGCAACGCCACGCTCACTTTGGCGCAAAACGGCGCCAAGCTGGACCTCGCCAATGCGGCTCTGGCCAACGGCACGCTCTCGGGCAGCCTCGCCGCCACGCTCAGCGCCACAGCGCCCCCGCAATTCGCCCTGAAGCTGGAGGCCCAGAAGCTCGACGCCTCCGCCCTGAGCCTGAAGCTGAACTTCCCCTTCACCCTGCCGCTGGGCACGGTGAACGCCAGCGCCGACCTCACCGCCAGCGGCTACAGCCCCAAGAGCTGGCTGGCGACTCTGGGCGGCACCGCCAGCGTCTCGGCCACGGGCGGGCGTATGGGGGGCATCAGCCTCGGCAATTTCATCGCCGCCCTGGGCACGCCGAATGCCGCCGCCAAGCTGCGCGCGGCCATCGCCTCGGGCAGCACGCCTTATTCCACGCTCAACGCCACCTGCACGCTGGCACAGGGGAATTGCACCCTCACCCAGGCCAGCCTGAACGGGATCGACGGCAGCATCGCCGCGGCCGCCGATAGCGGGATCGATCTGTTCGACCAAGCTGTGGCCCTGCGCCTGACGCTGCAGCCCAAGGTGACGCCGCCGCTCAGCACCTCAGTGCTGGTGCTCGGCCCCTGGAGCGCGCCCAAGCGCACCCCGCAGCTTAAATCCGCGCTGGGCTGGAAAGCGGCCCCATAAAAAAACCCGGCGCAAGGCCGGGTTTTTTCTTTGCCATGACGAGAGCTTAGCGCTCGTCGTCATTGCCCTCGGGCTGCACGTCGATATCGGCTTCGATCACGCCGGTATCGTCGTCTAGGTCATCCGCATCCTCCAGGATGTCCTCGTCATCGCCATCATCGGGCACTTCCACATCCACATCGTCGCCATCAAGCATCGGCGTAGCGGTCTTCTTCTGTTCCTCGGGCAGCGGAGCGGCGCGCTTCAGCCGCGGCTGCTCGGCCGGCTGCTCGGTGCCGCATTTCGGGCACACCGCCGGCTCCTTACCGAGGTCGAAAAACCGCGCCCCGCAGGATACGCAGGTATGTTTTTCTCCAAGCTCCGGTTTCGCCATGTCCAACCTCAGGTCAATTCGCAAGTATATTCCAAGGGCGGCGCGATGCCACGCCCTGCGGCCTATGTCAAACCGCCATCTCCATGCTAATCGCCCGGCATGGAATCGCTAACCCCCCGCCCGCATCTCTCCGCCCGCCCCGCCGCCGCGCTGAATGGCCGCATTGGCGTTCCCGGCGACAAATCCATCAGCCACCGCGCTCTGATGTTCGGCGCCCTGGCGGTGGGCCAGACGCGCATTTCCGGCCTGCTGGAAGGCGAGGACGTGCTGCGCACCGCCGCCGCCATGCGCGCATTAGGGGCGGAAATCTCGCGGGACGGCGCGGATTGGCTGGTCTCCGGGCGGGGCCTTGGCGGCCTCACCGAACCGGCGGACGTGCTGGACATGGGCAATTCCGGCACCGCCGCCCGGCTTCTGGCGGGGATTCTCGCCAGCCACGACCTCTACGCTGTGATGACCGGCGACGCGAGCTTGCGCAAACGCCCGATGGCCCGGGTGATCGAGCCGCTGAAGGGCACGGGCGCGCAGTTCTTCGCCCGCTCGGGCAACCGCCTGCCGCTCACCATCATCGGCACGCGGGAGGCCATGCCGCTGACCTATCGCCTGCCGGTGGCCTCGGCCCAGGTGAAATCCGCCGTGCTGCTCGCCGGGCTCAACGCCCGTGGCGTGACCGAGGTGGAGGAGCCTGAGCCGACCCGCGACCATTCGGAGAACATGCTCCGGCATTTCGGCGCCGAGGTGAGCGTGGAGCGCGCGGGCAAGGGGCGCGTCATCCGCCTGACCGGCCAGCCGGAGCTGCGCGCGGCGGACGTGATGGTGCCGGGCGATCCGTCCTCCGCCTCCTTCCCCATCGCCGCCGCCCTGCTGGTGCCGGGCAGCCGCGTGACCATTGCGGGCGTGGGGCTGAATCCGCTGCGCACCGGGCTGTTCGAGTCCCTGCGCGAAATGGGCGCGGAACTGGCCATCGAGAACGCGTGCATCGAGGGCGGCGAGCCGGTGGGCGACATCGTGGCCACCCATACCGAACTGCGCGCCGTGGACGTGCCCGCCGAACGCGCCCCCAGCATGATCGACGAATACCCGATCCTCGCCGTGCTCTGCGCCGCCGCCAACGGCATCTCGCGCCTGCGCGGGCTCTCCGAGCTGCGGGTGAAGGAATCGGACCGCCTGACTGCCACCGCCGCGCTGCTGCGGGTGAACGGCGTGCGCGTGGAAATCGAGGGCGACGACCTGATCATTCACGGCACCGGCAGCATCCCCGGCGGCGGGCTGGTGGAGACGCATATGGACCACCGCCTCGCCATGTCCGCCTTGGTGCTGGGCCAAGCCAGCCAGAAGCCGGTGCATATCGACGACGCCAGCTTCATCGACACCTCCTTCCCCGGCTTCCTGACGCTGATGTGCGGGCTGGGCGCGAACATGGTGGCGGAATGATGATCGTCGCGATCGACGGTCCCGCCGCCGCCGGCAAAGGCACCCTGGCCAAGCGACTCGCGGCGGCTTTGGGTCTGCCTTATCTGGATACCGGCGTGCTCTACCGCGCCACCGCCAAGCGGGTGCTGGAGGCGGGCCAGGACCCCGCCGACGTGGCAGCCGCCGAAGCCGCCGCCCGGAGCCTGGGCAAGGACGACCTCGCCCGTACCGATCTGCGCGACGCCCTCACCTCGAAGGCCGCCAGCCAAGTCGCCTCCATCCCCGCAGTGCGCCAGGCGCTGCTCGACTTCCAGCGCCATTTCGGCAACTCCCACGGCGCGGTGCTGGATGGGCGCGACATCGGCACCATCATCTTCCCGCATGCCGATGTGAAGCTCTTCGTCACCGCCAGCGTGGAGGCCCGCGCCACGCGCCGACATCTGGAATTCCTCGGGCGCGGCGAGGATGTGGCGCTGGCCGATGTCATCGCCGATGTGCAGGCCCGCGACGAGGCCGACCGCACCCGCGCCGCCGCCCCGCTGATGAAGGCGGCGGATGCCGAGCTGATCGACACCACCTTCATGGATGCAGACGCCGCCTTTGCCCACGCGCTGGCGGTAATACGCGGCAAGATGGAGGCGCGGGGCTGAGAGCGTCCCGCTTGTAAAACTTCCCAAACCGCCCATTATCGCTCCCAACGACGACAAAAACGGGAGCGAAAAGATGCCTGCCCAAGATTATCAGTTGTTGATCAAGAACCTGCTGAAAACGCCCCTGGCCCAGGCCAGCGGAAAGCAGATTGTGTATCGGGGAGAGCGGCGCTTCTCCTACCCCGAGCTTGCCGAGCGCATCCACCGCCTGGGCGGCGTGCTGGGGCATCTCGGTGCCGTGCACGGCACCCGCGTGGCGGTGATGGACTGGGATTCCAACCGCTATCTGGAAGCCTATTTCGCCGTGCCCATGCTGGGCTGCGCGCTGATGATGGTGAATATCCGCCTCAGCCCGGAACAGATCGCCTACACCATCGACCATTCCGAGGCCGAGATCCTGTTCATCAACAAGGATTTCTATCCGGTCTTCAAGCAGATCCACCACAAGCTGCCCCGGCTGCGCCATATCGTGTGCATCGCCGATGACGGCGAGGCCGAGATCATCGGCGATGCGCTTTATTCCGGCGAGTACGAGGCACTGCTCGCCGCCGCCACGCCGGTGGCGGAGTTCCCGGATTTCGACGAACACACCATCGCCACCACCTTCTACACCACCGGCACCACCGGGTTGCCCAAGGGGGTGTATTTCACGCATCGGCAACTGGTGCTGCACACGCTCACGCTGATGTCCACCTTCCTGATGGCGGGGACGAACGGGCGCCTCTCGCGCGAGGATGTGTATCTGCCCCTCACCCCGATGTTCCATGTCCACGCCTGGGGTTTTCCGTATGTGGCCACCTTGATGGGCATGCAGCAGGTTTATCCTGGGCGGTTCCTGCCCGCCACGGTGCTGAAGCTGCTGGCCACCGAGAACGTGACCATCTCGCATTGCGTGCCGACCATCCTGCACATGATCCTCACCGCGCCCGAGGCCCAGGCCATCGACCTCAAGGGCTGGAAGGTCATCATCGGCGGCTCGGCCTTGCCACAATCGCTCTGCCGCGCGGCGCTGGCCCGGGGGCTGGACGTGTTCACCGGCTATGGCATGTCCGAGACCTGCCCCATCCTCTCTCTGGCGCTGCTGAAGCAGGAGCACGTTACCGAGGAGAACGAGGTCGCCACGCGCTGCTCCACCGGCCTGCCCGCCGCGCTATCGGAGATCGCGATCGTGGATGAGAATATGAACAAGCTGCCGCATGACGGGCAGAGCGTGGGCGAGATCGTCGCCCGCAGCCCGAGCCTGACGGCGGGGTACTTCAAGAACCCCGAGGCCTCCGAGACACTCTGGCAGGGCGGCTGGCTGCATACGGGGGATATCGGGGCCATCGACCCGGATGGCTATCTGCACATCATGGACCGCAGCAAGGATGTCATCAAAACCGGCGGGGAGTGGATTTCCTCGCTGACGCTGGAGAACATCCTGCTGCACCATCCCTCGATAAGCGAATGCGCGGTGATCGGCATCGAAAACTCCCGCTGGGGCGAACGGCCGATCGCCATCGTGGTGCTGAAGCCGGATGGCGAGGCTAGCGAGGAGGAGCTGAAGGACCTCGTGCGTAAGCGCGTGGATGCGGGGGAGCTGTCGCGCTACGCCATCCCGGATCAGGTGATCTTCGCGCAGGAGCTGGAGAAAACCTCAGTCGGCAAGCTGGACAAGAAGCGCATGCGCGCCATTTACGGCGTGGCGGCTAGCTCGGCGGCTTAGGTTTGTGGGGCGTCTTGGTCAAAGGCGCCCCATACCTAACATTTACGGATCGTCGTGGCGCTCATGCCCTGTCGAGCAGAGGCCCAGTCATGATTTCATCTCCATGGTTTGAATTCAGCGTCGCGCTCGGTATCGGGCTTCTGATTGGCCTTGAGCGTGAACGCTCCAAGGGCACTGGTGCTGGACGGCGGGCGGCGGGAATACGGACTTTCACGCTGGCATCGCTTCTGGGTGCGGTCGCAACGCATCTCGGCGGCGCTTTAGGTCTCGCCCTCGTGACTGCGGGCGTGATCATTCTCGCCGCTTTGTCGTATCTGCGGGATCGCGGCGACGATCCGGGTCTCACGACTGAAATCGGCTTGCTCGTCACCCCGCTGCTGGGCGGTTTGGCGATGTCGGATACAAGTCTCGCCGCCGGTCTCGGCACTGTCGTCGCCGTCATCTTCGCCGTGAAGGCGCCGTTGCATGGCTTCGTCACCCGTATCCTGACCGGCTCCGAGGTAACGGATGGCTTGGTGTTCGCAGTTGCGACACTAATCATCTGGCCGCAATTGCCTGATCGTTACCTAGGCCCCTTTCAGGCTCTCAACCTTCATAATATCTGGCTCCTGGTGATCCTGATCATGGTGATCGGGGCATGCGGCCATGCTGCGACACGCGCCCTTGGCACCCGCTTTGGGCTGCCAATCGCGGGTCTCGCATCAGGTTTCATTTCCAGCACGGCGACAATTGGTTCGATGGCCGGGCAAGCGTCGCGGGTACCAGCAAGCATGAGGGCGGCCGTTGCCGGCGCGACTTTCTCAACCGTGGCGACCTTCGTGCAATTGGCCCTTCTGCTTGCGGCTCTTTCCAGTTCAACGCTTCTGCTGATGGCGCCGGCACTTGCCGCGGGGGCGATCATGGCCGCGCTCTACGGGCTCGGGTTTGCGCTGCGCGCGGCAACGCCAGAGGGTATCTCCGCCGCCGATCCGGGGAGGGTTTTTAGCGTGGGGGCAACATTCGGCTTCGCCGCGATGATGGCGGTTATGCTGGTGGTCGCGGCCGCGCTGCGGCAATGGCTGGGGGAAACCGGCGTAACAATTGGGGCGATCGTGGCAGGCTTTGCCGATGCACATTCGCCGGTGATCTCGATCGCCTCCCTGGTCGCCTCGACGAAAATGACACCGCAAGAAGCCGTTTTGCCGATCCTCGCCGCATTGACGAGCAACGCCATAGCGAAAATCGCAATGGCGACCGGCGCTGGCTCCCGCGCCTTCGTGCTGCGCATCACCCCGGGAATTCTGGTGTCTACGGGTGCGGCCTGGGCGGTCGCGCTCCCAACGATGTTGGGATAACCGTTTTCCCCAAGGGCCGCTCAGCTTTCCGCAATAGCGGCCCGAAAAAACGTCCGTCCCAACTACTCGTGAATGGCGACGAGCCGCGCCGGGTAGCCCGTGCCCTTAAGCGGTTTGGGCCAGCTGACCAGCAGCAACGCTCCGGCCTCGGGAACCTTGTCCAGATTCGCCACCATCTCGATCTGCCAGCGATCCTGGCTCAGCACGTAATATTCCAGCCCGTAATCGCCCTTCGAGGTGGAAAGCCCCCGGTCTGTATCCGTCTGCTCATGGCCGACGGCGCGGACATCGCGCTCGGTGAACAGAAACTCCAAAACCTCGCGCGACCAGCCGGGATAATGCGCCACCCCGGCTTCGTCCTTATTGGCGAAGGCCACCGGATCGGGCCAGCGCCTGTGCCAATCCGTGCGCAGCGCCACGAACGCGCCCTTGGGGATGCGCCCATGCCGCGCCTCCCAGCCCTGCACATCCTCCAGTGTGGGCATGGTGTCATGGTCCTGGGCCGCGCGGGCGCTGATATCCAGCACCACCAGCGGCAGCAGCATCTCCTCCACGGGTAACTCGTCCAGGCTGCGCCCGCCCGCCACGAAGTGACAGGGCGCATCGACATGCGT
>DAIDJU010000025.1 GCA_027451225.1 Acidocella sp.
TGCTCTTCGTGCCCGCCGGGGTGGGCATCATCGCCGAGGCCGGGCTGCTGCGGCAGGATTGGCTGCCGATCATCGCCGGGCTGGTCGGCTCCACCGTGCTGGGCCTCGCCGTCACCGGGCTGGTGATGCACTGGACGATAAGGAATCGCTAAAATGCTGCATGCCCTCGGTCATCTCTGGACACCTCTGGCCGCCACGCCGCTGGTCTGGCTGGCCCTCACTTTGGCGGCGTTCTGCCTGGGGCGGCTGGTGCAGCGCGCCTGCAAGGGCGCGCCCGTGGCCAATCCGGTGCTGATCGCCATCGCCCTGGTCGCGGCGGTGGTGCTGGCCACCCATACCTCTTACGCCAGCTATTTCTCCGGCGCGCAGTTCATCAACTTCCTGCTCGGGCCCGCGACCATCGCGCTCGCCGTGCCGCTGGCGCGGAATCTGGATCTCGTCCGGCGCAATCTCTACAGCGTCGGCACCGCGCTGCTGGCTGGGTCCGTTACCTCCATCGTCAGCGGCGTGGCCATTGTCTGGGCGCTGGGCGGGGCAAAAAGCGTCGCGCTCTCCATGGCCCCCAAGGCCGTGACCACGCCTATCGCCATCGCCGTCTCACGGCAGATCGGCGGCGTACCCGCTCTTACGGCAGCGCTGGCCATTCTGGGCGGCATCGTCGCGGCCATTATCGGGCAGACGATGCTGCGCCGCCTGAAGGTGAGCGACTGGCGCGCCCACGGCTTGGCCGCCGGGGTGGCGGGCAGCGGCATCGCGGCGGCGCAGGTGGCCAGCCTCAACGAGCTGGGGGCGGCCTTTGCGGCGCTCGGCATCGGGCTGAACGGCGTGCTCACCGCCATCGTGGTGCCGGTGCTGGCGATGCTTTGGGGTTAGTTTACCCCCGGCTGTTTCTGCGTCTGCGCCGCGGTCTGCGCTTTATGGATGGCAAGCTTCGCATCCTGCTCGCGGATCAGCCAGTAGATGCCGCCCAAGGCTAGGGCCGAGGCCGCCAGGGCCATCAGCTCGACCGGCGAGACCTCGTGCAGGTCCAGGATGATGAATTTGCGGGCCACGGCGAGCAGCGCGATCAGCATGATCGTGCGCCCGCGCACCACCTCCTTGCGCTCGTAAAACGAGGCGCGAAGCGAGCTTTTGAACTCCAGTGCGATGATAACGGTGAAGATGTTGCCGAACACGTCTTGGAAGTTGGAGATGTTCGCCAGATCCAGCGGGTTGCGCACCACCAGATTCCAGACATCCAGCACCAGCCCCACCGTGGCCACCGCCGTGATGATCATGATCAGCGTGGTCAGGATCTGAATGACCACGTACTCGAAGCTCTCATAGGGCGTGGCTTCGCGGAAGACGTGCAGCAGCCGCGACAGCTCGCGCCCGGCCGGATTGCCGCCCGTGTGGTTGGGTTGTTCAGGCATATGTTTCTTCCTTTGCCGCGTGGCTCTCTTTTTGAGCCGGTTTCAGCCGGTGGGGCAAGCATGCGGGAAGATGTCCCATTGCTGCGCAGAAAACACTTGTCGCGGCGAGTGAACGTGGTTTCATGCCGGTATGGACACACCGAACCACCGCCGCGCCGAATCCCTCGACAACGCCCTGCATGACGATATCCGCCTGCTCGGGCGCATCCTTGGCGACACGGTGCGCGCCGTGGAAGGAGCGCAGGTTTACGGGCTGATCGAGACGCTGCGCCAGCTTGCCGTGCGCTTCCACCGCAACCAGGACCATACCGCCCAGGCCGAGCTGGAAGGCATTCTGGCCGGGCTCTCGGATGACGAGATCAACAAGATCACCCGCGCCTTCGGCTATTTCTCGGTGCTGGCCAATATCGCCGAGGACCACCACCACACGCGGCGCTGGCGGGCGCATCTCATCGCCGGCTCGCCCCCGCGCGAGGGTAGTCTGGCCCATGCCATCGCCCAGGCCCGCGCCCAGGGCTACGACAATGCGAAGCTGAAGAGCTTCTTCGAGACCGCCTATATCGCCCCGGTGCTTACCGCCCACCCCACCGAGGTGCAGCGCCGCTCCATTCTCGACACGCTGGACGCCATCACCGCCCTGCTGAACCGCCGCGACCGTCTGGCCGAGACGCAGGAGGAATACGCCGAGATCGAGACCGAGCTGCGCGCCTTGGTGTTCACGCTGTGGCAGACGCGCATGCTGCGCACCTCCAAGCTCTCGGTGCTGGACGAGGTGGCCAACGCGCTCACCTTCTTCGATGCCACCTTCTTCACCGAAGTCCCCCGCCTCTACGCCGCCGTGGAGAAGGAGATCGGCGTGGACAGGCTTCCGCCCTTCCTGGAGGTCGGCTGCTGGATCGGCGGCGACCGCGACGGCAACCCCTTCGTGGACGCCCAGGTGCTCACCCGCGCCTTGGCGCTCCAGGCCGAGCGCGCCTTTGGCTTCTACATTGCCCAGGCGCGGGCCTTGCGCCGGGAACTCCCCCTTGCCGGGCTGCTGGTGGCGGTGACGCCGGAATTGCTGAAGCTGGCGGAAGCCTCGCCGGATGTGTCGGAACACCGGGCGGACGAACCGTACCGTCTGGCCCTGGCCAAGATCCAGGCGCGGCTCGCCGCCACGCAGGAGGCGCTGCTCGGCCACCGCCCCTCCGGCTCCATCTCCGCCTCGGCCCGCAATGCCGCCGCCGCCGCCTATGCCGGGCCGGATGAGTTTGTCGCCGAGCTGGAGATCATCGAAGCCTCGCTGCTTGGCCATGGCGCCAAGCTGCTGGCCCAGCGCCGGCTGGCCACGCTGCTGCGCGCCGCCCGCGTGTTCGGCTGGACGCTGGCGCCGCTGGATCTGCGTCAGAATTCGGACGTGCATGCCCGTGTTGTGGGTGAGTTGCTGGAAGTCGCCATCCCGGGCACCGGCTATGCCGGGCTGGACGAGGAGGCGCGCATCGCCCTGCTGCTGGGCGAGCTCGCCACGCCACGCCCGCTCACCTCGCGCCACGTGGCCTACAGTGCCGAGACGGCCAAAGAGCTGGCGATTTTCGACGCCGCCCGGAGCGCGCATCTGCGTTTCGGCCCACGCTGCATCCGCACCATGATCATCTCCAAGGCCGATGGCGTGTCGGACATGCTGGAGCTGGCGGTGCTGCTGAAGGAGGCGGGGCTGCTGCGCCCGGCCGAGGGCGCGCTGGATGTGAACATCGTGCCGCTTTTCGAGACCATCGGCGACCTGCGCGCCGCCCCCGGCATCATGGAGACCTTGTTCGCCCAGCCGCTCTACCGCCGCCTGCTGGCTGCGCGGGGCGAGACGCAGGAGGTGATGCTCGGCTATTCCGACAGTAACAAGGATGGCGGCTTCCTCACCTCCGGCTGGGAGCTGTATCGCGCCGAGGTCGGGCTGGTGGAGGTGTTCGCCAGGCATGGCGTGCGGATCCGCCTGTTCCATGGCCGTGGCGGCTCGGTGGGGCGCGGGGGCGGGCCGTCCTATCAGGCCATTCTAGCGCAGCCGCGCGGGGCGGTGCAGGGGCAGATCCGCCTGACCGAGCAGGGCGAGGTCATCGCCGCCAAATATGGCAATGCCGAGGTCGGGCGGCGCAATCTCGAAGTGCTGGTCTCCGCCACGCTGGTGGCCACCGCCGAGCCGGAACTGGCCGAGCCGCTGGACCCGGGCTTCCCCCAGGCGCTGGGCGCGCTCTCGGACGCAGCCTTCGCCGCGTATCGGGATCTTGTCTATGGCACGCCGGGCTTCGAAGATTATTTCTGGGGCTCCACCGTCATCACCGAAATCGCATCGCTGAACCTGGGCTCGCGCCCGGCCAGCCGCGCCAAGGGCCGCAGCATCGAGGATCTTCGGGCCATCCCCTGGGTGTTCTCCTGGGCGCAATGCCGCGCCATGCTGCCGGGCTGGTACGGTTTTGGCAGCGCGGTGGACGCGCTGCTCGCCGCGCACGGACCCGAGCGCGGGATGTGGCTGCTGCAATCGATGTTCCAAAACTGGCCGGTTTTCGCCACGCTGCTCTCCAACATGGACATGGTGATGGCCAAGGCGGACATGGGCATCGCCGCGCGCTACGCAGCACTGGTGGAAGACGAGGCGCTGCGCGAGAAAATCTACCCGCGCATCGCGGCGGAATATGAGCGCACAAAGGCGCATCTGCTGGCCATCACCGGCCAGCAGGCGCTGTTGGAGCGCAACCCAGCGCTGCGGCGCTCGATCGTGTACCGCTTCCCCTATCTCGACCCGCTGAACCATGTGCAGGTGGAGATGCTGCGCCGTTACCGCGCGGCGCAGGGGGGCGAGCGCGAGGAGTCCGAGCGTATCCGCCGGGGCGTGCACATCTCCATCAACGGTATCGCGGCTGCGCTGCGCAACAGCGGCTGAGAGCCAGGGGGCGCTTGACTTGCCCCGCCACAGCCCTTACGTGGCGAACAATTGCGAATGATTTGCATTTGCATAAATGGCTCGGCGGTATTGACTAAGGACGCAATCATGGGGAATTCCGGCAATAACCGGATGCGGGGTGGCTTGTCGCTTTTTGTGGCGGGGGCAACGTTTGGGGTTGTGGGGGCGCATCCCGCGCTCGCGCAAAACACATCGCCCGACGACATCTGGTCGCGCAGCAATTTGTTGGGGGATATGGGCGGGCTGCGCAGCACGCTTGCCGATCACGGCGTTACCTTCGAGCTGAACGACAGCGAAAACCTGCTTGGCAATGTCATGGGCGGGGTGAAGAGCGGGGCGACGCTGCAAGGCGTGACCAACGGCACGGTGGAGGTGGATACCGGCAAGGCGTTTGGCCTGCCCGGAGGCACTTTCCATGTCAGCGCCTTGCAGATCCACGGCCAGCCGCTCAGCGCGTCGTATCTCGACACGCTCCAGACAGCCAACGGCAACGAGGCCGAGGACGGCACGCGGCTTTGGGAGCTGTGGTATGATCAGGCCTTTTTTAACGGCAAAGCGGATATCAAGATCGGCGAGCAGAGCCTCGATAACGAGTTCATCGTCAGCGCCAACTCCAATCTGTTCGTCAACACCATGGCGGGCTGGCCGATGATCCCCTCGGCCGATCTGTATGGCGGCGCGCCGGCCTATCCGCTGTCCTCGCTGGGCGTGCGCTTGCAGGTGAAGCCGGCCGACAACCAGGCATTCCTGGTCGGTGTATTCGACGACAATCCCGGCGGCGGCAGCTTCTCCGGCGACGCTCAGAGGCTCGACAATCACGGCACCAATTTCAACATGAATACCGGCGCGCTGTGGATCGCTGAGTACCAGTACAGCCTGCCCGGCAACTTCCTGCCCGGCACCTACAAGCTTGGTGGTTGGTATGATTCCGGCCATTACCCCGACCAGCGCTACGGCGCGGACGGGCTTTCCCTCGCCAACGCCAACAGCAATGGCAACCCGCTGATGCATCGCGGCAATTACGGTATCTATATCGTCGTTGACCAGACTGTGTGGAAATCCAGCGCCGATAGCGCGCGCACGGTCAATCTGTTCGGACGGGCGATGGGCGCGCCGGACAGCCAGAACGAGATCGACTTCTCCTTCAACGGTGGCGTCACCATGACCGCGCCGCTGCCAGGGCGCGACAACGATCAGGCGGGCATCGATTTCGGGCTGGCGCGGATAAGCAGCCGCGCGGCGGCGCTGGACCGCGATTCCGGCCTGCCCGCGCGCGGGACGGAAGAATTGCTGGAATTCACCTATGACGCCCAGGTTACGCCCTGGCTGGCGGTGCAGCCGGACATCCAGTACATCGTCAGCCCCGGCGGCGGCATTCTGGACCCGAACAACCCGACGCATAAGCTGGACAACGAGTTGGTCGTTGGCCTGCGCGAGGTGACGACGTTCTGAGGCGGCCGGATCAGCCGCCCAGGAACCCGCTCAACACGTTCACGGCATTGATGCCGATTTCGGCCACGGCGTAGCCGCCTTCCATCACGAACAGCGTCGGCTTGTTCAGCGTTTTGACGATGCCGCCGAGGCGCAGGTAATCATCGTGGTCGAGTTTGAAATGCGAGATCGGGTCGCCCTTATAGGTGTCCACCCCAAGGGAGACGACAAGCGCATCCGGCGCGAAAGCGGCGATGCGCGCGATGCCCTGGCGCAACGCCGCCTCATACCCGGCCCAGGCGGTGCCGGGGGGCAGGGGCAGGTTGAGGTTGAAGCCTTCGCCCGCTCCGGCGCCGGGTTCGTCGGCATAGCCAAGGCGGAAGGGATATTCGCTGTCCGGGTCGCCGTGGAGGTTCACCACCAACACGTCGTCGCGGTGGTAGAAGATTTGCTGCGTGCCGTTGCCGTGATGGTAATCGACATCGAGAATAGCGACGCGCCCGGCCCCGTTATCGCGCAGCTTTTGCGCGGCGATGGCGGCGTTGTTGAGAAAGCAGTAGCCGCCGTAATGGTCGGAGCCGGCATGGTGGCCGGGAGGGCGGCAGAGCGCGAAGGCGCTGCCGGCCCCGCCGATAAGCCGCCCCGCCGCGGTGAGGGCCGTGTCGGCCGAGGCTTTGATCGCCTCCCAGCTCGTGGCGGTGAGCGGCGTGCCGGCATCGAAGCAGTAATAAGAGAGGCGGCCGTTGAGCGAGCGGGGGATCCGGTCCTCGCGCATGCCCCGCGTGGCCCAGGTGAAGGGGGCAATGGGCCCGGTGCGCCCGAGGGCCGCCCATTCAGCGGCGGCGGTCCGCAGCAATTCCACCATCCCGGCATCGTGAATCCGCAGCACATCGGCAAGATCATGCTCGATGGGCGCGCTCACCTTGCCCAGCCCCACCTCCTTCACCCGCGCCAGGATCAGCTCGGCGCGTTCCGGTTTCTCGAAGGCCGGAACATAGCCGTCGCCCACAAGCTCGCCGGGGCTGTGGTGCAGGGCGTGCTGGGTATTGAAGATGGTTTCCATGGTCTCTCTCGGGGGCAATAAAAAACGGCGGCCCGTTGCGGGGCCGCCACGATGGGGCCGCGTGTTACTGGCGGATCAGGGTCCAGACGCGGTCGTAATCCTTGGTCGCCTTGGCCGGGCAGGAGGTGGCGAACACCATCTTCAGATCCTTGGGCGGATTGAACTCCGGCGCGCTGGCCAGGGCCGGGGTGACGTAAGCCGAGGAGCCGGGCACCGCGTTCGCATAGCCCGCGAAATTGGTCTCGAGCGCGGCGTTCTGCGGGTCCATCATGAAGTTGAGGAATTTCTTCGCGTTCTCGGCATCCGGCGCGCCGACCGGCACGGCGAGATTGTCCATCCACGCGATCGCGCCTTCCTTGGCATAGACATATTTCAGCGAGGGATGCTGCGAGCGCGCGCGGAAGGCGTCGCCCGACCAGATTTCGCTGATCGTCGTCTCGCCGGAGATCAGCCGGTCTGAATCAGCGTCGGAATTATACACTTTCACATGCGGCTTCTGCGCCTGGAGCAGCGCCACCAGCGCCTTGAGGTCCGCCGGGTTGGTGTTGCATTGCGGCTTGCCCATGTAGAGCAGGGCCAGGGAGATTACCTCGCTCGGCGAGCCGAACATGCCGACATTATTGCCGAATTCGGCGGGCGGCTTGAACAAGGTGGCAAGGCTGTCCACCGGGCCGGGATACACTTTGGTGTCGTACGCGAAGGAGGTGGTGCCCCACTGCCAGGGCACGGTGTACTCGGCCTTCGGGTCCCAGTCGCGGGCCTGCCATTTCGGGTCGAGATTCTTGAAGTTGGGCAGAGACGCGGCATCGACCGGCTGGATCAATTTCTGGCTGATGAAGATGGGCACGAAATCGTTGGAGACGATGACGATGTCGTAGCCCGAGCCGCCGGCCTTCAGCTTGGCCAGCAGCGTCTCGTTGGAATCATAGGTGTCGATGGTGACCTTGATGCCGGTTTCCTTGGTGAACTTGGCGATCAGATCGGGGGAGGTGTAGTCCGTCCAGTTATAGATATGCAGCACGCCGGGATCGGCCGCCTGGGCCGGCTTGGCGGCGAGCGGGGTGAGCAGGGCCGTCGCGGCGAGGAGGGCGGCGGCAAGACGCTTTTTCACAGACACGGGAAGGCTCCTTCAGTTTGTGGTTTTGGCCGGGGCTTCGCTCCCCGGCGGACGGGTGAACACAAAGGCCAGTGCCGCCAGGGCGGCGGAGGCCACAAGCAGAATGGTGGAGATGGCGTTCACCTCCGGCGTCACGCCCAGGCGCATCATGCCGTAGACGTAAACGGGCAAAGTGGTGCTGCCGGAGGAAGAGACCATGAAGCTGATGAGGAAGTCATCGAGCGAGATGACGAAGGCCAGCACCGCGCCGGAGATGATGCCTGGCATGAGCAGCGGCACGGTGATGCGGCGGAAGATGCGCCATTCCGTGCCGTAGAGGTCGCGGGCCGCGTCCTCGAACCCGCCGCCCAGCGCCTGTAGCCGCGCCTGGATGGGTAGCAGCGCGAAGGGGATGCAGAATACGGTATGCGCGATGATGAGGTTGAGCAGGCCGTTCGCCATGCCGATGGTGGAGAAGAAAATCAGCGTGGCGATGGCGGTGACGATCTCGGGCACCACCAGCGGCATGGTGATGAGCCCCACACTCAAGGCCCGGCCCTTGAAGCCCGGCCCGCGCTCCAGCGCCAAGGCGGCGGGAATGGCGATGGCCACGGAAATGGCCGTGGCCGCCACGGCGACGATGATGCTGTTATAGGCGCAGAGCCGGATATTCGCATCCTGCGCCACCACGGCGAACCATTTGAAGCTGAAATGGCTCCACACCGTGACCTGCCGGTTGGCGTTGAACGAGTACACGAACAGCACGGCAAGCGGGATGTAGAGAAACGCCATCACCGCCCAGGTGAAGGTACCGAAGCCGGGGTTGTGTTGCCAGGCGAAGGGCTTTTTCTTCATCGGGCCGGCGCCTCCTTGCGCCCGCGCGCGGCGATAAGGGCGATGACCACCGCCAGCGTGACCAGCACCGCCAGCGCCGAGCCGAATGGCCAATTGCGCGAGGAGGTGAACTGCATCTCGATGAGGCTGCCCAGCAGAAGCTGCTTGCCGCCGCCCAGCATGTCCGGCTGCAAAAACGCGCCGAGGGCGGGCGCGAACACCAGCACCAGCCCCGCCGCCACGCCGGGGCGCGCCAGTGGCCACACCACCCGGCGCAGCACCCGGTAACGCGAGGCGTAGAGGTCGAACGCCGCCTCGATCAAACGCGGGTCCACCCGCTCCAGCGTGGCGTAGATGGGCAGCACCATGAAGGGCAGGAAGGTATAGACGAGGCCGAGCAGAATAGCGCCCTGGTTATACATCAGCGGCAGCGGTTGGCTGATGGCCCCGAGCCAGGAGAGAAACTTGTTGATCAGCCCTTCATCGCGCAGGATGAGGATCCAGCAATAGGTGCGGATGAGCGTGTTGATCCAGAATGGCAGCGTGACCAGTGTGAGCAGCAGGCGCCGCCTGCTGGGCGGCTGGCACACGATATACCACGCCACCGGAAAGCCCACGGCCAAAGCCAACCCCGTGGCCAAAGCGGCGAGATACACCGAGCGCCAGATGATCAGCAGATAGCTGGTGGTGAAGATCAGGCTGCCGTCGAAATCCTGGGTGAAGAGCATCTGCACATAGGCGCTGATGCTCGGCGGCATGGTCACGCCGCCATAGGCGTCGGCGGTGGCGAAGGAGTAGGCGAGGGCGATCAGCATCGGGATCGCCATGAAGATGAAAATGACGATGATGGCGGGCGAGAGAAGCCCCAGGGCCGGCTTAATGCGCATGGTCCGCCTTAGCCATCCACCCCCCATTCCACCTCGTCCGGCCAGTGCAGCCAGACGTGGCCGTCCACCTCCACATCGGGGGCGCGGCCACGCAGCCGGGCGCGGATTTTCAGGATTTCCGTGCCATGCGGCACCGCGATCTCGAACAGCGTATCCGCGCCGAGGAAGGTGATCTCCCGCACCGCGCCGCGCAGCCGGGCGGGTGTGCCCGCCCCCAGCGTGATATGCTCGGGCCGGATGGCCAGCGTGCCGCTGCGGCCCAGCGCCTCACCGGGGATGATGTTGGCCTCGCCGATGAAATCCGCCACGAAGCGCGAGGCCGGACGGGAATAGATCTCTTCCGGCGTGCCCGCCTGCAATACGCGCCCGCCGCTCATCACCGCCAGACGGTCGGACATCGCCAGCGCTTCCTCTTGGTCGTGGGTGACGAGGATGAAGGTGATGCCGGTCTCGCGTTGCAGGCGCTTCAGCTCGCTCTGCATCTCCTTGCGCAGCTTCAGGTCCAGGGCGGAGAGGGGTTCGTCGAGCAGCAGCACCTCGGGCTGTGGGGCCAGGGCGCGGGCCAGCGCCACGCGCTGCTGCTGCCCGCCGGAAAGTTGCGCGGGTTTACGCGCGCTGAACTCCTCCAGCCGCACCAGCGAGAGCATCTTGGCCACGCGCTCCCCGATCTGCGGTTTTTTCCAGTCCAGCATCTCCAGCCCGAAGGCGATGTTCTGCGCCACGGTGAGATGGGGAAACAGCGCGTAGTTCTGGAACACCATGTTCACGCGCCTCGCGCGCGGCGGCAGTTCCACCACGTTGCGCCCATGCAGGTAGATGTCGCCGCGCGTCGGTGTCTCGAACCCAGCCAGCATGCGCAGCAGCGTGGTCTTGCCGCAGCCCGAGGGACCGAGAAGGGTGAAAAATTCTTTATCTTTGATAGTCAGGCTAACATTGTCCAGCGCCCTGTAGCCGCTGGCCTCTGAGCCGAAAATCTTGTCGACGGCATGGATCTCGATGCAGGGGCTTGGTTTGCTGTCACTCACGCGATAATCCTGCATAATTCCTTGGCATAAAATGCTTTTTTGCTGATTTGTTTTGCGATGCAGCATAAGCATGGTCAAGCCTTAACCAGAACCGTGCAGGTGTCAACGGAAACTGTCATGGGGAGGAGGCAGTCCCCCTCCCCAGTGTTTCAGGCGGCGTTGGCCAGCGGCCCGTGCGCGACATACGCATCCAGCCCCGGGGTGCGGTAGCCGTCTTCCCGCCAGGTGATCGGGAAGTAGCTTTCGTCGAGCTCGTTGGAGCCGAATTTCATGTACTTGCCGTAGATCGGCCCGTTGCCCACGCTCATGCGGTTCGGCGCGTACTCCACGTCCGACTGCATCATATGCACGGCGATGGCGCGGCGCGGGTTGGGCATCTTGTTGAGGCGCGAGCCATGCCAGGTCCAGCCGTCATGGAACGCGCCACCGCCCGGCGGCACCACGATGGGCACCATCTCCAGCTCGTAACCATTGGCCTCGGCCCAGTCGCGGGCTTCCTTCAGGTCGTCCTCGGGGCCGTGGAATTTGAGGATCGGTTGCGCCTCGCCCCATTTATGCGAGCCGCGCAGATACATCAGCGTGCCGCCCTCGGCCGTGGTTTCATCCAGCGCAATCCAGCAACTCGTCAAAGCAGGCTTGTTGAACCAGAGTGAGTACATGCTGTCCTGATGAAAGCCGATCGGCCGGCCGGCGGGCGGCTTCCAGAGCAGGTTATCCACCATGATCCGCGAGCCGCTCCAGCCGCCGAGCTTGGCGCAGGCTTCGCCGAGCCAGGAGGACATCACATGTTTGGCGACGGTGCGGTCCCCGCGCCAGCCATTGCAGATCTGCATCGTATAGGGCGGGTTGCCCTCGGGCAGGTTCACCTCGTCCGGGCGGATGCCGGTTTCGAATTCCTTGTTCATGAACATCGGCTCATAACGCGCGAGGATGGCGGCGGCCTCCTCGCGCTCGATGATCTTGTCCACGATGAGAAACCCGTCGCAGCGATACTGCTCGACCTGGGCGTCGGTAATCTTGATCATGTTGGCTTCCTTTTTTCGCTGTTGCCGTATGGATCAGAAGAAGGTGAGGTAACGCTTGAGCTCCCATTCGGAGACGCTCAGGTGGTAGTCGCGCCATTCCTGCCGCTTGACCTTGATGAAGGCGTTGACGAGCCGCTCGCCCAGCGCGCTGGCCAGCACCTTGTCGGCCTCCAGGCAGTCGATCGCCTGGTCGAGATTCTGCGGCAGCGTTTCCACGCCGAGTGCCGCGACATCCGCGGGCGGCAGGGTGAAGAAATTGACGTTATGAGGTTCGCCGGCATCGAGATCATTCTCGACGCCATCGAGCCCCGCGGCGATGATGGCGGCGAGGGCGAGATAGGTGTTCATGCCGCCATCGCCGGTGCGGATCTCGATGCGCCCATAGGGGATACGCACCATGGCGGAACGGTTATTGTCGCCATAGGCGATATAGACCGGCGCCCAGTACGGCGAATCCGGCGTGCCGACCACAAGGCGCTTATACGAATTCACCGACGGGGCGAGCAGCGCGGTGAGCGCCTTGGCGTGCTTCAGCACACCGGCCATGAACTTATAGGCCAGAGGCGAGAGCCCCATGCCGCGCGGATCGGTATCGTCGTGGAACAGATCCTTGCCGTTGGCGTCGGCGATGGAGAGATGCACATGCATGCCATTGCCGGTGGTGGTGGCGCTGAGCTTGGGCATGAAGCTACAAATGCCGCCCAGGCTGTGCGCGATCTCGCTTGCCGCCATCTTGAAGAGCTGAATGTTATCCGCGCTGGTCAAGGCGTCAGCGTATTTGAAGTTCACCTCATACTGGCCGTTCGCGTCCTCATGGTCGATCTGGTACACGCCGATGCCCAGCGCCTGCAGCGAGCCGACGATCTGCTCCACGAAGGGGCGTATATTGGCGAGGCTGCGATAATCATAAGCGGGTTTGGCCAGCGTGTCGGCGGGGTCGAACGGCAGCAGCGCGCCGGTTTCATCGCGGCGCAGCAGGTAGAATTCCGGTTCCAGCCCGGCATTGGCCACCCAGCCCCGCGCGGCGAGGCGCGCGCATTGCGCCTTCAGCACATTGCGCGGGTCGAGCGCATAGGCTTCGCCGCCGACCTTGCCGGTGCCGAGAATGCGCGCATAGCCCGGCGCCCATGGCAGCAGGGCCAGCGTCTCCAGATCGCCGACCATCATGTATTCCGGGTCGAACACCGTCATGTCGAACCCCGCGATGGCGGCGCCCGCGAAGCCAGCACCTTCCGTCATCAGGTTTTCCAGGCAGCGCGCCGGCACGGATTTGCTCTTGAGCCCGCCATGCACATCGGTGAATTGCGCGAGCAGGAAGCGCACGCCCTGCGCCTCCAGAAAGGCGGCGGCGGCTTTTGCGTCTTTGGCCTCGGAGCGCAACGCGCCGAACGGCAGGTCCAACAGCCCATGTGGATATTTTTGCATATTACTCATAAAGATTGCTCCCCGTGCAATTTCATGCCCGCCCTCAATGCAGATTACGTGCCAAGGGCGTGATGCTGCTCAATGCTGGGTTTGCGCTGAAGACTTTGAGCGCCGCGCTTAAAAACTGGGCGATTTGCCGCCGGGATGAGCATGAATTGCATAAAACGCACTAATATTGCGTGATATGCAAATATACCCTAACTGCGTCTCATAATATTCAGCAAGCGGGAGCTTATGGGATGAAGATTCTCGGTATTGCCGGCGGTGGAGTCCGGTCGAACGAGGAGGCCGGTATTCTGGCCGATGAAATCGCGGCGCGCGGGCACGAGCTGTGCTGGGCCTCGCGTCTGGCGGGGGATGAACTGCCTGCCGATGACGGGCCGTATGACGGGCTGATCCTGTTCGGCGGCGAGATCTCGGTGGCCGACCCGGAACACGCGCCGTATTTCGATGCGGTGGCGGCGCTGATCCATAAGTTCGATAATCACGGCAAGCCGGTGCTCGGTTCCTGCCTTGGCGCGCAGACGGTGGCCTACGCCTTCGGCGGCGAGGTCAGCCCACTCGGCTTCCTGGAGTTCGGCTTCACCACGCTCTCCCCCGCGGCCGGGGCGGCGGATGACCCACTGCTGGGCGATGTGGCGGGGCCTGTCCAACTCTTCGAACTGCACAGCGACACGTTCAGCCTTCCCCCCACGGCCACGCTGCTGATGCAGGGCAGCGCGGTGACGAACCAAGCCTTCCGGGTGGGCAAGAATTGCTACGGCTTCCAGTGCCATTTCGAGGCCACGCCGAAAATCGCCGAGGCCTGGATCGGCCGCGAACTCCGCCCGAGCCCGCGCTTCGCCCCTGGAGAGCTGGAGGCGCTGGAGCGCAAGCTGGCAGGCGATTTCAAGACCCATGGCGCGGCGCAGACCAGCTTTGCCAATGCCGTCGTGGACCGTTGGCTGGAGCTCTGCACCCAGGCCAAGGCCCGGCGCATGACAGCCTAGGTGTCGTAGATCATCACGCAGACGAAGTGGATTTCGTCGCTGAACAACCGCTCCGGCCCGTGTTCGACATGGGCGGAGAAGGTGAAGGTGTCGCCAGGGCGGATGGTGTAAAGCTCGTCGCCATAGCGGTACTCCATGCTCCCGCGCAGCATGTAGAGCAGCTCGGTGCCGGGGTGGCGGAATCGGGGATAGACCTCGCTGTCCTTGTCCATGGTGATGTAGAAGCCCTCGAAGGCCCGGCCCGGCCCGCGATGATACGAGATCAGCTTGTAGGTATGGCCGTGGCTGGTGCCGGAGCGGATGACCTCCATCTGCTCCTCGGCGCGCACCAGCCGTGCCTGCCCCTTGGGCTCCGAGACCTCGGCGAACAGATCCGCGAGGGACAGCCCCACGGCTTGGCAGATGCGCTCCAGGCTCTCGAAGCTGGAGGTGACGCTGCCATTCTCGATGCGGCTGAGATTGGCGGGCGACAGCCCGGCCCCGGAGGCAAGCTGGGAGAGGGTGAGCCCATGCGCCTTGCGGTGACGGCGGATGACATCGCCGATGCGTTGGGCGATGGGCGCGTCGGCCTGTTTCCGCGACCCAACTTCCTCTTCCGCCTCGATGGCGGCCTTGGGCTTTCTCTTCGTCGTCAAGACATGCGCCTCTACTGCGTTCGTCCCGCCAGTGTATCCCAGGGCGAACGCGGCGGGCAAACTATTCCCCCAGCCAGTCCCGCAGCGCCGCTTCGCCGCCCTCGTTGGGTGCCGGGCGGGGGGCGGGCGCTGGCGGTACGGAGCGTGAGAAACGTGGGGCAGGGGCGGGCTGGATCACGCCGTCGATTTCCACGAACGCCGCACGGGCCTGGTTGTGCGGGTGGTGGGGCGCTTCGTCGAGCGAGAGTACCGGGGCGACGCAGGCATCCGAGCCCGCGAACAGCGCGCACCATTCGTCGCGCGGGCGGGTGAGGAACAGGGCCGCCAGCTTGGCATGCAGGGCGGGCCACACGGCCGGGTCGGCGTGGTTGGGCCAGTCGGCCGCGTTCAGCCCAGCGCGGGCGGCGAAAATCTCGAAGAATTTGCGCTCCATCGGGGCGATGGCGACATGGCGGCCATCGGCGCAGACGTAAGTGCGGTAGATGGCGGCGGCACCGTCCAGCAGATTGGCGGCGCGCTTGTCCTCCCACAGCCCTTCGGCGCGCATGGCGTAGATCATCGCCATCAGCACCGCCGCGCCATCGGTAATCGCAGCGTCGATCACCTGACCCTGGCCGGAGCGCTGGCGCTCATACAGGGCCGAGAGGATGCCGGTGATGAGGAACATCGAGCCGCCGCCGAAATCGCCGGGCAGGTTGAGCGGGGGCAGCGGGTCCTCGGCGGTGCCGATGGCGTGCAGCGCGCCGGAGAGCGCCAGATAGGTGATGTCATGCCCCGCCGTGGGGGCAAGCGGGCCGGTCTGGCCCCAGCCGGTCATGCGCGCATAAATCAGCCCCGGATTGGCAGCACATAAAGGCTCTGGCCCCAGGCCGAGGCGCTCCATCACGCCAGGACGAAACCCCTCCACCAGCACATCCGCCGCTCCGGCGAGGCGCTTGGCCGTCTCCAGCCCTTCAGTGCTTTTCAAATCCAGCACCAGCGAGCGCCGGCCGCGCTCCATGATGTCCTTCTTCAGCCCGAGCAGATTGTCCGCCCCAGCGCGGTCGATGCGCAGCACATCCGCGCCGAGATCGGCCAGCACCATGCAGGCGAACGGGGCGGGGCCGAGCCCGTTGAACTCCAGTACCTTCAGTCCGGCGAGCGGTCCCATGGCGTTTCTCCTTCAGGCGATGGCGCGGGCGATGACCAGACGCTGGATATCGCTGGTGCCTTCGTAAATCTGGCACACCCGCACGTCCCGATAAATCCGCTCCACCGGGTAGTCGGCGATATAGCCATTGCCGCCATGGATTTGCAGCGCGGCGGAGACCACGCGTTCGGCCATCTCGGAGGCGAAGAGCTTGGCCATGCAGGCTTCCGTCAGGCAGGGCTCGCCCGCCTCGCGCAACGCCGCCGCATGCAGCACGAGCTGGCGCGCCGCCTCGATCTCGGTGGCCATGCTGGCGAGGCGGAAGGCGACGGCCTGATGCTCGGCGATGGGCTTGCCGAAGGTCTTGCGCTCGCGGGCGTAATCCCGCGCCGCCTCGAACGCCGCACGGGCCATGCCCACAGCTTGCGAGGCGATGCCGATGCGCCCGCCTTCAAGGTTCGCCAGCGCGATCTTGTAGCCCTCGCCCTCTTCACCCAGGCGCAGATCGGCGGGGAGGACCATGTCATCGAAGGCGAGCTGGCAGGTGTCGGAAGAATGCTGGCCGAGTTTGTGTTCCACCCGCACCACGCGGTAGCCGGGGGTGCCGGTGGGCACGATGAAGGCGGAGATGCCCTTCTTGCCCGCCGCCGGGTCGGTAACGGCGAAGAGGATGACGACATCGCCATTCTGGCCGGAGGTGATGAACTGCTTGGCCCCGTTGATGATGTAGTTATCACCATCGCGCCTTGCACGGGTACGCAGGTCCGAGGCGTCCGACCCCGCCTGCGGCTCGGTAAGGGCAAAGCCGCCGATCCATTCGCCCGAGGCCAGCTTGGGCAGGAAGCGGCGTTTTTGCTCCTCGGTGCCGAATTTCACGATCGGCCCGCAGCCCACCGAGTTGTGCACCGAGAGGATGGTGGAACACGCGCCGTCCCCGGCGGCGATCTCCTCCAGCACCGTGGCGTAGGCGATGGCCCCGACATCCGAGCCGCCGTATTCCTCCGGCACGGTCATGCCCAGCAGGCCGAGCTGGCCCATTTCGCGCAACTCCTCGCGTGGGAATTGGTGGGCGGAATCCCGCACGGCGGCGGTGGGGGCGAGGCGCTCGCGGGCGAAGTCGCGGGCCATGTCGCGCAGGGCGGCGCGGGTTTCATCCAGCAGCATCTTAATGCACCAGCTCGACGGCCATGGCGGTCGCCTCGCCGCCGCCGATGCAGAGCGAGGCGATGCCCCGCTTGCCCCCGTGCTCGGCCAGGGCGGCCAGCAGCGTAACGAGGATGCGCGCGCCGGATGCGCCGATGGGGTGGCCCAGCGCGCAGGCCCCGCCATTCACGTTCACCTTGTCATGCGGCAAATCGAGGTCGCGCATCGCAGCCATCGCCACCACGGCGAAGGCCTCGTTGATCTCGAACAGATCGACATCCTTCAGCGCCCAGCTGGTTTTTGCCGAGAGTTTGTTGATGGCCCCGATGGGCGCGGTGGCGAACTTGCTGGGCTCCTGCGCCTGGGTGGCGTGGCCCACGATGCGCGCCAGCGGCGTCAGCCCGCGCTTTTCGGCTTCCGAGGCGCGCATCAGCACCAAAGCCGCAGCACCATCCGAGATCGAGGAGGAGTTCGCCGCCGTGACCGTGCCGCCCTGGCGGAAGGCGGGTTTCAGGCTGGGGATCTTGTCCAGCTTCGCCTTGCCGGGCTGCTCGTCGATGCTCACCACGCTCTTGCCCGTGTTTACCGGCACGATCTCTCGGGCAAAGCGCCCCTGGGTGATGGCCTCCTGCGCGCGGGTGAGCGAGGCAATGGCGTAATTGTCCTGCTCCTGGCGGGTGAACTGATAGGCCTCGGCGCAATCCTCGGCGAAGGTGCCCATCAGGCGGCCTTTGTCATAGGCGTCCTCCAGCCCGTCCAGGAACATGTGGTCCAGCACCTTGCCGTGGCCCAGGCGGTAACCGGCGCGGGCTTTCTCCAGCAGATAGGGCGCGTTGGTCATGCTCTCCATGCCGCCCGCCACCGCGATATTCGCGCTCCCGGCCAGGATCAGGTCATGCGCCAGCATGGCGGCCTTCATGCCCGAGCCGCACATCTTGTTCACAGTGGTCGCCCCGGCGGCCAGAGGCAGCCCGGCCTTCAGCGCGGCCTGGCGGGCGGGGGCCTGGCCCAGCCCGGCGGGCAGCACGCAGCCGAACACGATTTCCTCCACGGTCTCCGGCGCGAGCTTGGCCCGCTCCAGCGCCGCACTTATGGCCGCGGCGCCCAGCTCGGGCGCGGCGACGCTGGCGAAATCGCCCTGAAACCCGCCCATCGGGGTGCGGGCGGCGCTGACGATGACGATGGGATCAACGGACATGGGACACTCCTGTTATTTCGGGGCCATGCGCAGCGCGCCATCCAGCCGGATGACCTCGCCATTGAGCATGATGTTCTCGACGATATGCGCGACAAGTGCCGCGAACTCAGGCGGGCGGCCAAGGCGCGAGGGGAACGGCACGGTAGCGCCCAGAGAGTCCTGCACGGCCTGGGGCATGGCCTCCATCATCGGCGTGGCGAAGATGCCGGGCGCGATGGTGACGCAGCGAATGCCGGACCGCGCCAGCTCCCGCGCCACCGGCAGGGTCAGCCCCACCACGCCAGCCTTGGAGGCGGCATAGGCGGCTTGGCCGATCTGCCCGTCATAGGCGGCGATGGAGGCGGTGTTGATCAGCACGCCGCGCTCGCCCTCGGCGCCGGGCTCTTGCTTGGCCATGGCGTCGGCGGCGAGGCGCAGCATGTTGAATGTGCCGATCAGGTTGATGTTCACGGCGCGGGCGAAGCTCTCCAGCCGGTGCGGGCCATCGCGCCCCACCACCTTCTCGCCGGGGGCGATGCCGGCGCAGTTCACCAGCCCGTCCAGCCGTCCGAAGGCGCTGAGGGCCTTGGCAACCGCCGCCTGACCATCGGCTTCTGAAGTCACGTCGGTACGGACGAACACCGCCGCGGCGCCCAACTCCGCCGCCAGGGCCTCGCCGGTGGCAGCGTTGATATCGGCCAGCACCACGCGCCCGCCACGGGATACCAGATGCCGCGCCGTGGCCGCGCCCAGCCCGGAACCGCCGCCGGTGATGAGGAAAACATGGGTCTCGATCTGCATGACGGCGCTTCCTTAGTGATGCTGTTTTTCCCGGGCGCGCAGCATGAAGCGTTGCAGCTTGCCGCTGGGCGTCTTGGGTAGTTGCTCGACGAACTCGATCTCGCGCGGATAGGCATGGGCGGAGAGCCGCTTGCGCACATGCAGGCGCAGCTCCTCGGCCAGCGCGTCGCTGGGGGTGTATTCGGGCTTGAGCACGACGAAGGCCTTTACGATCTCGGTGCGTTCCGGGTCGGGTTTGCCGATCACCCCCACCTCCACCACCGCCGGATGCTCGATCAGCGCGCTCTCCACGTCGAACGGCCCGATGCGATAGCCGGACGAGGTGATGACATCGTCATTCCGGCCGACGAAGGCGATCAGCCCGTCGGGCCCCAGCTCGGCGATGTCGCCGGTGCGGTAGTATTTCGGCCCGAGGGACGGGGTTTCCTTGTTGTAATAGCCGCTGAACCAGAACAGCGGCGAGGCGGCGAGGTCCACGGCAAGGTCGCCGGGGGTCTCGGGGCCAAGCTCGGCATCGTCCGGCCCGATGACCACGACGTGGAAGCCGGGCATGGAAAGCCCCGCCGCCCCGGCGCGCTGAGGGTGGTCGAGGCCGTGATGGTTGTTCACCATCATGCCTGTCTCGGTCTGGCCGTAATGGTCGCAGATCGGCGCGTCGAGCGCCGCGCGGAACCAGCGGATGACCTCGGGGTTGAGCGGCTCCCCGGCGCTGGAGACGGCGCGAAGCTGGCCCTTCACTGGTGCGGCAGCCTCCAGCCCCGCGGCCATGAGCAGCCGGTAGGCCGTGGGCGCGCCCGCGAGATTGGTGATGCCGTGGCTGGCGATGATCCGGTAGGTGCTCTCGGCGGTGAAGGGGCCTTCATAGAAGGTGGTGGTGTGGCCGAGCAGCAGCGGGCCGGTGACGGCGTAGTACAGCCCATAGGCCCAGCCGGGATCGGCGATGTTCCAGTATTTGTCCTCGGGACGCAGATCGATCGCGTACTGCATGTACACGCGGAAGGACAGCAGCGTGCGAATGGGCACGGGCACGCCCTTGGGCAGCCCAGTGGTGCCGGAGGTGGACATCATCAGGAACAAATCGCTGCCCTTGCGCATGACCGGCGCAAATTCCGGGTTGGCGTCCTTAAGCGCGGCAATGAAGTCGACATCCCCCGCCGCCACGCTCCCGCCGCGTGCGACGACGGCCACTTGCGGGCGGTTGAGCACGTCATCCAGCTTGGGGCGGTTGGTTGGGTCGGTAACCACCAGCTTGGCGCTGGAGGTTTGCAGGCGCTGCTCGATGGCCTTGGGCCCGAAGGCGGTGAAGAGCGGCTGATACACCGCGCCCGCGCGCCAGGTGCCGAGGATGGTGATGAGCAGCTCCGGCGTGCGTGGCAGCATGCCCGCCACCACATCGCCCGGTTTTACCCCCAGCGCGGTGATGACATTGGCGAAGCGCGCCGCCTGCTCGCGCAGTTCGGCGAAGCTCAACGAGACGCGCTGGCCGTTGATCCCCTCCCATTCCAGGGCGATGCCGCCTTTGGCCACATGGGCGTCGCAACACTCCACGCAGACATTGATGCCGGTTTCCAGATCGCCGCTGAGTTGCGCCGCCACATCCATGGGGTTGAAGGCGGCGTAGAAGGCGGCATAGTCGGGGCGCACGGCGGCTTCCGGCTGCGGACCAGTGGCGGGCATGGCGTTTCCTCTGCGGTGTTTTATTTGTGGGAGGTACCTTGCGCTTGCCGGACATGGCCGTCGATGTCCGCTCTGGCATAATTTTCTTGACGATTTTACCATGTTTGCCATGTCGGAGAGCAATGCCGAGCGGCGGATGATCCGCCCCAGCTTCGTGGATGAGGCGCTGGACTGCCTGCGCCGCAAGGGCCTGCCCGTGGCCCCGGTGCTGGAAGCCGCCGGGCTGGCGGAGCCGGTGAGCGAGGCTGTCTCCGCCGAGGCTTATGGCCGCCTATGGCTGGCGGTGGCCGAGGCCGTGCAGGACGAATATTTCGGCCTGGGTGGGCGGGCCATGCGGCCGGGCAGCTTTGTGCTGCTCTGCCGGGCCGTGCTGCATTCGGCCAATCTGGAGCAGGCGTTGCGCCGGGCCTTGCGCTTTCTGGCGGTATTGCTGGACGACCCGCGTGGCGAGCTGGTGCTGGCCGAGGGGCTGGCTCAGGTGGTGCTGCACGATGATGGCGCGGCTCGCTCGGCCTTCGCCTACCGCACATTCTGGATCATCCTGCACGGCATCATCTGCTGGCTGGCGGGGCAGCGGGTGCCGCTGCGCCTCGTTGATTTCCGCTGCGCCGAGCCGCCGGGGGTGGCCGATTACCGGCTGTTCTTCGGCGCGCCGGTGCGCTTTGCCCAGCCGCATAGCCGTATCGCCTTCGATGCCCGTTATCTCGCCTTGCCGGTGATCCGCGATGAGGCGGCGCTGAAAACCTTCCTGCGCGGTGCGCCGGCCAATCTGCTGGTGCGCTACCGCTACGATGCCGGGTTGACCGCCAATATCCGCGCCCGGCTGCGCGAGCTGCCGGTTGGCGACTGGCCGGATTTCGACGCCATGGCGGGGCTGCTGCGGCTCTCGCCCTCCACGCTGCGCCACCGGCTGCGGCAGGAGGGGCAGAGCTGGAACGGCTTGCGCGATGAGATCCGGCGCGATCTGGCGATCTCGGCGCTTACCGGCACCAGCCGGGGCGTGGCGGAGATCGCCGCCGCCCTGGGCTTTGCCGAACCCAGCGCCTTCCATCGCGCCTTCCGCAAATGGACATCGAAAAGCCCCGGCGCATACCGCCGGGATTTTTTAGCGCTCGGGCCGGGCCAGCTCGCGCCGTAGTGTCTCCACGAAGCAGCACCCGCTATTGGCCAGCCCCCGGCCCTTGGCGGAATAGACGATGCCGACCTCGCGGCTGAAATCGAAATCCAGCAGCCGCACCGGCACGATGCCATTGCCCGCGAAGCTCTCGGGCATCACCGTCACCCCCAGCCCGGCGCGGACCAGGGCCAGGGCCTTGTCGTCGTTGAAGGTTTTCAGGGGGAAGCTCGGGCGCACCCCGCGCTGGGTGAAATACTGGCTGGTGGCGGCCAGAACCTCGCAATGGCGGCGGATGATCATCGCATCCTGGGCCAGTTCCTCGCCCTTTACCGCCTGCATTTGGGCCAGGCGGTGGCTGGTGGAGGTCACCAGCACGTAATCCTCGCGGTACAGGCTCTCCTGTGCCGGGGCGGGGGAGCCTGGGCGCAACAGCGTCAGGGCCAGTTCGATCCGCTCGTCGTCCAACCAGGTTTTCAGCTCGCGCTCGCTGCCGTCCAGCAATTCCAGGGTCTCGGCGTTTTCCTGCGCCACATGGCTGCGCACCAGGGCCTCCAGCATGAAGGAGGGGAAGGTGGAGAGGATGCCAGCGCGCAGCGTGCGCCGGGGCGCGGCCTGGGAGATGTCGCGCAGGGCGATCTCGTAATCGCGCGCGATACGCTGGGCATGGGCAAGAAAGCGGCTGCCCGCCTCGGTGAGGGAGACGCGCCGCCGGTCGCGTTCGAATAGTTTTTGCCCGAGCTGGGCCTCCAGCTTGGCGATGCCCGCCGAGAGTGTGGGCTGGGTCACGTTCATCCGCCCCGCGGCGCGGGAGAAATTGCCCAGTTCCGCCACGGCCAGGAAATAACGCAGGAGATACCAGTCCATGATAGATATCATCTATCAAAGCGGCAAAAAACTTTCAATTTCATCTGTAAGCGGGAAGGGGCTAAGGTTCCTCCAACAGATAATTAGGGAGGAAACGCGCCATGAGTTTCAGCGCGCAGATGGATTTCGGCTTGAGCGAAACCGCCGCGGCGATCCGTGACACCACCGCCCGTTTCGCGCAGGAGCGCATCGCGCCCATCGCGGCGAAGATCGACGCGGAGAACCAGTTCGACCGTTCACTGTGGACGGAGATGGGCGCGCTCGGCCTGCACGGCATCACCGTGGAGGAGGAGTTCGGCGGGCTCGGGCTTGGGTATCTGGAGCATGTGCTGGCGGTTGAGGAACTCTCCCGCGCTTCCGCCTCGGTTGGGCTTTCCTATGGCGCGCACTCGAATCTTTGCATCAATCAGCTTCGCCGCTGGGGTAGCGAGGCGCAGAAGCGGCGCTATCTGCCCAAGCTGATCTCGGGCGAGCATGTCGGCTCGCTGGCGATGTCCGAGGTTGGCGCCGGTTCCGATGTGGTCTCGATGAAGCTGCGGGCCGAGAAGAAGGGCGACCGCTATATCCTCAACGGTAACAAGTTCTGGATTACCAACGCGCCGGTTGCCGACACGCTGGTGGTGTACGCCAAGACCGAGCCGCAGGCCGGGCCGAAGGGGATTTCTGTGTTCATCATCGAGCGCGGGTTCAAGGGGTTTTCCACCGGCCAGAAGCTGGACAAGATGGGCATGCGCGGGTCGGACACCAGCGAGCTGATCTTCGAGGATTGCGAGGTGCCCGAGGAAAACCTGATGGGCCCGCTGAATGGCGGCGTGAAGGTGCTGATGTCGGGCCTCGACTACGAGCGCGCCGTGCTGGCCGCCGGGCCGCTCGGCATCATGCAGGCGGCGCTGGACGCGGTGCTGCCTTATGCCAAGGAGCGCACGCAGTTCGGCCAGCCGATCGGCAATTTCCAGCTCATGCAGGGCAAACTCGCCGACATGTACGTGGCCCTGAACTCCGCCCGCGCCTATGTGTACGCCGTGGCCCGCGCCTGCGATGCCGGGCATACCACGCGCTTTGACGCCGCCGGGGCGATCCTGCTCGCCAGCGAGAATGCGGTGCGCGTGTCGCTGGAGGCGATCCAGGCTTTTGGCGGGGCGGGATATTTGAGGGAGACGGGCATCGAGCGGCTGGTGCGCGATGCCAAGCTTTACGACATTGGTGCTGGCACCAATGAGATCCGCCGTTACCTGATCGGCCGCGAGTTGATGAGCGCATGACCCACCTCACCAGCGCCATAGATGCCGGAGCGGAAACGTTCCAGCGTAATGCGGAGATCAACCGCGCCCTGGCCGACGAGCTGCGCGGGAAGGTGGCCGCCACGGCGCTCGGCGGGCCGGAGGCCGTGCGCCAACGCCATGTGGCGCGCGGCAAGCTGCTGCCGCGCGAGCGTGTGGAGCGGCTGCTCGACCCCGGTGCGCCGTTTCTGGAAATCGGCCAGCTTGCGGCGGGCGGGATGTATGAGGGCGAGGCGCCGGGGGCGGGGCTGATCTGCGGCATCGGCACGGTGAGCGGACGGGAGGTGATGATCGTCGCCAACGACGCCACGGTGAAGGGCGGGGTGTATTTTCCGCTGACCGTGAAGAAGCATCTGCGCGCGCAGGAGATCGCGCTGGAGAACCAGCTTCCTTGCGTCTATCTGGTGGATTCGGGTGGCGCCAACCTGCCGCATCAGGCCGAGGTGTTTCCGGACAAGGAACATTTCGGGCGGATTTTCTTCAACCAGGCGAATATGAGCGCGCGGGGGATCGCGCAGATCGCCTGCGTGATGGGCCTTTCCACTGCCGGCGGGGCTTATGTGCCTGCGATGTCCGACGAAACGGTGATCGTGCGCGGGCGCGGGGCGGAGAGCCAGGGGGCAATCTTCCTGGCAGGGCCGCCGCTGGTGAAGGCCGCCACGGGCGAGGTGATCTCGGCCACCGAACTCGGCGGAGCGGACACGCATGGGCGTAAATCCGGTGTGGCCGACCATATCGCGGTGGATGACGAACACGCCCTCTCCATCGTGCGGGACATCGTGGCCCGGCTGAACGGGCGCAAGACCGTGGATTTGGATGTGACCGCGCCTAAGCCGCCGCGCTACGCGCCGGAGGAGTTGTACGGCATCATCCCCGCCGATGTCCGCGCGCCTTACGATGTGCGCGAGGTGATTGCGCGCATCGTCGATGACAGCGCCATGCACGAGTTCAAGCCGCTTTATGGCAGCAGCATCGTCACCGGCTTCGCGCGCATCTGGGGCTACCCGGTGGCGATCCTCGCCAATAACGGCGTGCTGTTTTCCGAGAGCGCACAGAAGGCGGCGCATTTCATCGAGCTTGCCTGCCAGCGCCGCACGCCCTTGGTGTTTTTGCAGAATATCTCGGGCTTCATGGTCGGCGGCAAGTATGAGGCCGGGGGCATCGCCAAGGATGGCGCGAAAATGGTGACCGCCGTGGCCACCGCCAGCGTGCCGAAATTCACCGTGCTCATCGGCGGCAGTTTCGGGGCGGGCAATTACGGTATGTGCGGCCGCGCCTATGGCCCGCGCTTTCTCTTCACCTGGCCCAATAGCCGTATTTCGGTGATGGGCGGGGAGCAGGCGGCCAGCGTGCTCGCCACCGTGCGGCGCGATGGCATCGAGGCCAAAGGCGGCGCTTGGCCCGCCGAGGAGGAGGCCGCATTCAAGGCGCCGATCCGCGCCCGGTATGAGGAGGAGGGCAGCCCGTATTTTGCCACGGCGCGGATGTGGGATGACGGCGTCATCGACCCCGCCCAGACGCGCGACGTGCTCGGCCTCGCCATCTCGGCGTCGCTGAACGCGCCTATTCCCGCCAGCCCGCGCTTCGGCGTGTTCCGGATGTGATGCCCATGTTTTCCTCATTGCTCATCGCCAATCGCGGCGAGATTGCCCGCCGCGTCATCCGCACCGCCAGCCGCCTCGGCATCCGCACTATCGCGGTCTATTCCGATGCCGATGCCGATGCTCCCTTTGTGGCCGAGGCGGATGAGGCCATCCTCATCGGCCCCGCCCCGGCGCGGGAGAGTTATCTGCGCCCCGGGAAGCTGCTGGAGGCGGCAAGGCAAAGCGGGGCCGAGGCCATTCATCCCGGCTATGGCTTTCTCTCGGAGAATGCCAAGTTCGCCCAGGCGGTGCTCGATGCCGGGTTGATCTGGGTCGGGCCGAAACCGTCCTCCATCCGCGCCATGGGGCTGAAGGACGCCGCCAAGGCGCTGATGCAGCAGGCGGGCGTGCCGGTGACGCCGGGTTATCTGGGCGAGGACCAGTCCGAGGACCGGCTGGCCGCCGAGGCGGCACGCATCGGCTTCCCGCTGCTCATCAAGGCCGTGGCGGGCGGCGGCGGCAAGGGCATGCGCAAGGTGGAGCGGCTGGAGGATTTCGCCGCAGCCCTCGCCTCCTGCAAGCGCGAGGCCGCGTCCTCCTTCGGCGATGACCGCGTGCTACTGGAAATCTACGTCACCCGTCCGCGCCATATCGAGGTGCAGGTGTTTGGCGATGCCCATGGCAATGTGGTGCATCTGTATGAGCGCGATTGCTCGCTCCAGCGCCGCCACCAGAAGGTGATCGAGGAAGCTCCCGCGCCGGGGATGAGCCCCGAGGTGCGCGAGGCCGTGTGCGCCGCCGCCGTGCAGGCCGCACGCGCGGTGGATTACCAGGGGGCGGGGACGATCGAGTTCATCGCCGATGCCTCCGAGGGGCTGCGCGCCGAGCGCATCTGGTTCATGGAGATGAACACCCGCTTGCAGGTGGAGCATCCGGTGACGGAGGCCATCACCGGGCAGGATCTGGTGGAGTGGCAGTTGCGTGTGGCGGCGGGGGAGCCTTTGCCGCTGTGCCAGGAGCAGATCCCGCTCAACGGCCATGCCATCGAGGCGCGGCTTTATGCCGAGAACCCGGAGACCGGCTTTTTGCCGTCCACCGGCCCGCTCACTCATTTCGTGCTGCCCGGGGCGGGCGTGCGGGTGGATAGCGCCGTGGCGCAGGGCGGGGAGGTGACGGCCTTCTACGACCCGATGATCGCCAAGCTGATTACCCACGGCCCCACCCGCGCGGCGGCGGCCAAGCGGCTGGAGGCAGCCTGTGCGGGCGTGCAGGTCTGGCCGGTAAAGACCAATGCGGCCTTTCTGGCGCGCACGCTGCGGCATCCCGCCTTCCTCGGCGCGGCGTTGGATACCGGGTTTATCGAGGCGCATCTGCCGGAGCTGCTGGGCAGCGCCGAACCCGATGACAAGGTGCTGCGCGCCGCCGCCCTGGCGTACCTTGCCGCCCATGCCACGCCGCCAGCGCTGCTCGGCTTTCGCCTCAACGCCCCGCCGCGCATCGAGGTGCGGTTGCAGCATGGCGGTGAGACGCATGTGGTGGCGCTGCCGCCGGGAGCTGGTTCGCCCCTGCCCGTCGCTATGCTGGGGGATGAGACGGTGGTGTTCGAGCAGGGGCGGGCCTTCGCCTTTACCGAGGTCTCGGCCGACGATACCGGCCATGGCGGCGGGGAAAGCGGCGGCGCGGTGCTCTCGCCCATGCCCGGCCATATCCTCTCCGTGGCCGTGGCCAAGGGCGATACCGTGAAGAAGGGCGCGCCGCTGCTGGTGATGGAGGCGATGAAGATGGAGATGACGCTCTCCGCCCCCTGCGATGGCGTGGTGGCTGAACTGAACGCCGCCACCGGCGCGCGCGTGGCCGAGGGCGTACTGCTCCTGCGCCTGGAAACGGGAGAGTAAACCATGGCTGGACGTTATTTCGAGCAATTCGCGGTGGGAGACAAAATTACCCACGACCTGCACCGCACGGTAACGGAGACGGATAACCTCCTCATCACCACGCTCACCCACAACCCGCAGCCACTGCATCTGGACGCCGAATATGCCGCCCAGACCGAGTTCGGGCGGATCGTGGTGAATGGGCTGTTCACGTTTTCTCTTATGGTTGGTCTCTCTGTTGGCGACACCACGCTCGGCACTCTGGTCGCCAATCTTGGTTACGACGAGGTGGTGATGCCCAAGCCGGTGTTTGTCGGCGATACGCTGCGCGCCGAGACCGAGGTGGCGGAGAAACGCGAGAGCAAGTCCCGCCCCAATGCCGGAATCGTGGTGTTCACCCACCGCATGTTCAACCAGCGCGGCGAGATGGTGTGCCAGTGCAAGCGCACCGCCCTGCTGCAAAGACAGCCGCAATGAGCGCGCGCTCTTGGCTGTTCGTACCTGCTGACGCGCCGGGCAAGATCGCCAAGGCGATGGGCTCGGGCGCGGATGCGCTGATCCTGGACCTTGAGGATTCCGTGGCTCTGCCCGCCAAGGAGCAGGCGCGGCGGATTGCGGCGGAGACTCTGGCTGCGCCGCGCGGCGGCGTGGCGCTGTGGGTGCGGGTCAACCCGCTGGCCTCGGGGCTGACGCTGGCGGACCTTGCCGCCGTGATGCCCGCCGCCCCTGCGGGCATCGTGCTGCCCAAGCCGGATTCGGCGGCGGATGTGGTGACGCTCTCGCATTATCTCGACGCCTTCGAGGCTGCCGCCGGGTTGCCCGCCGGGCGGACGCGCATCCTGCCCATCGCCACCGAGACCCCGGCCTCGGTGTTCAATCTGGGCTCCTACGCCCAGGCCGGGCCGCGCCTTGCCGGGCTCACCTGGGGGGCGGAGGATCTTCCTGCCGCCATCGGGGCCACCGCCAGCCGCAACCCGGATGGCTCGCTGAACGATCTCTGCCGCATGGTCCGCTCGCTCTGCCTGGCCGGGGCGGCAAGCGCCGGGGTTCCGGCCATCGACACGGTGTATCCCGATTTCCGCGACGAGGCGGGCTTGCGCGCCTGGGCCGAGGCCGGGCGGCGCGAGGGCTTTACCGGCATGATGGCGATCCACCCGGGGCAAGTGCCGGTGATCAACGCGGTGATGACGCCTTCCTCCGCCGAGCTGGCTCACGCCCGCGCGGTGGTGGCGCTGTTCGCCGCCAATCCGGGGGCGGGGGTGGTGGCGTTGGATGGAAAGATGCTCGACCTGCCCCATTTGAAACAAGCACGGAAGATTTTGGCGATGGCCCAGGAGGAGAGCGCAGCCTCCTGAACCATCGCGCCGGCCTATCCTTCCAAAACGACGACATAAAAGCCCCTAGGGAGAGACGGATGAAGGACAGCCATGTGCGGGGCGGTAACGAGCCGCCGCTTTTGGAGATGACCATAGGCCAGGCGCTGGACGCCGCCGCCCTAACCTGGCCGGATAACGAAGCCTTGGTTTGCCCGGCCCAGGCGGTGCGGCTGACATGGCGGGCCCTGCGCGACCGCGTGGAGCATGTGGCCGCCGGGCTGCTGGCGCAGGGGCTGGAGCCGGGCGATCGCGTGGGCATCTGGTCGCTCAACCGGGCGGAATGGACGCTCACCCAGTTCGCCGCCGCCAAGGCGGGGCTGATTTTGGTGACGGTGAACCCCGCCTACCGGCTGGCCGAGCTGGAATACGCGCTGAACAAGGCGGGCATCAAAGCCCTCGTCATCTCGCCGCCGTTCAAGAGCAGCGATTATCCCGGCATGGTCTCGGCCCTGGCGCCGGAGCTGGCGGATTGCGCGCCGGGCAGGCTGGACGCCGCGAGGCTGCCGCATCTGCGCCTCGTGGTGCAGATGGGCGAGGAGATTCTGCCCGGTGCGATGTCCTTCGCCGCGTTGGAGACTGCGGGGCGCGAGGCGGGGAACGGGCGGCTCATGGCCATCGCTCCCACGCTTAAGCCGCGTGACGCCATCAACATCCAGTTCACCTCCGGCACCACGGGCGCGCCCAAGGGGGTGACGCTCAGCCACCATAATATCCTTAATAACGGCTATCTGGTCGGGCATGGCATGGCGCTCACGCCCAAGGACCGCATTTGCATTCCCGTGCCGCTCTATCATTGCTTCGGCATGGTCATGGGCAATCTCGCCTGCATTACCCATGGCTCGGCCATGGTGTTCCCGGGCGAGGGGTTCGACCCGCTGGCCACGCTGCAAGCCTGCGCCGATGAGCGCTGCACCGCGCTTTACGGCGTGCCGACCATGTTTATCGCCGAGCTGGACCATCCGCGTTTCGCCGAGTTTGATCTCAGCCATATGCGCACTGGCATCATGGCGGGCAGCCCGTGTCCCATCGAGGTGATGCGCAAGGTCATCAGCCAGATGCACGCGCGGGACATGACCATCTGCTACGGCATGACCGAGACCAGCCCGGTGAGCTTCCAGACCGGGCTCGATGACTCGTTGGAGCGGCGTGTCTCCACCGTCGGGCGGGTGCATCCGCATCTGGAGGTGAAAATCGTGGATACCGAAGGGAGGACCGTGCCTTGCGGGAGCTCCGGCGAGCTATGCACGCGCGGCTATTCCGTGATGATCGGCTATTGGGACGACCAGGAGCAGACCGCCAAGGCGGTGGATGTGGAAGGCTGGATGCATACCGGCGACCTCGCCACGCTGGACGAGGAGGGATTCTGCCAGATCGTCGGGCGGATCAAGGACATGGTCATCCGCGGCGGCGAAAATCTCTACCCGCGCGAGATCGAGGAATATCTCTACCGCCATCCCAAGATCCTGGATGTGCAGGTGTTCGGTGTGCCGGACGAGCTGTATGGCGAGGAGCTCTGCGCCTGGATCATCCTGCGCGAGGGCATGGTTATGGACGATGAGGAGTTGCGTGCCTTTTGCCGCGGGCAGATCGCACATCACAAAATCCCCCGCTATGTCCGCTTCGTGGAGGAAATGCCCAAGACCGTGACGGGCAAGATCCAGAAATTCAAGATGCGCCAGGCCATGCTGCGGGAGATGCGCCTGCTGGAAGACGGCGAGGACGCTCCGTAATTCCCCCTCCGCAGCGGGCGGGGTAGTGTTGCCTAAATATGATTCATAAAAAGGAGGTATTGTGTCGATTGTCGCCTAAAGCAGATTAAAAATTATGCGTTAAATTTGTTTTTGAGCAAATTTAGCGCCTGTTTTTGGCATTTTGGCTGGATTTTGTACCCCTCAGGGGCGGATTTATTCAGTTTAGTGTGTGGCATATTTTTTGCTCACCAGTAAACCGGACTGACTGACCGATCCGCTTGATATCCGCCAACTATAAGCACTGAGGGGTTACTGTGAGCGACATCATATTTCCCGTGGGGCGCAAGACGACCGAATCCGGTTCCTTGCTCCGCACCATCGACTGGCGTGGCGCCTTCTGGGTGGCCAGCGGCGTTCCTGCCCTGGTTCTGTTCTCCATCGGCGGTATTGCCGACATGGTGGGCAATCTGTCCTTCATCATCTGGACCCTGTCGATGCTGATGGGCTTCGTGCAGTCCTTCACCTATGCCGAGATCGCCGGGCTGTTCCCCAACAAATCGGGCGGTGCTTCGGTCTATGGCGCGGCGGCCTGGGTGCGCTACTCCAAGTTCATCGCCCCGCTCTCGGTGTGGTGCAACTGGTTCGCCTGGTCGCCGGTGCTCTCGCTGGGCTGTTCCATTGCGGCGGCTTACATTCTCAACGCGGTTGCGCCGATCCCGGCCGCCAATTCGCCGGAGGTCCTGCAGTGGATCGTGGCGCATGGCGCGTCCATCGCCGGTGGCCAGCAGGCGCAGGTGAATGCCGCCATCGCCGCTCTTACCCCGGATATCCGTAACTGGACGTTGTTCAGTCACAGCCTCGGGCCGGTCGGCATTTCGCTGAACGCCACCTTCTTCATCGGCGCGATCATCATGCTGGTGACCTTCGCCATTCAGCATCGTGGTATTCTCGGCACCGCCAATGTGCAGAAATACATGGGCCTCGCGGTCATTATCCCGATGCTCATCGTCGGCATCGTGCCGCTGTTCAACGGCTCCGTGCATGCCTCCAACTATTCGCCGCTGGTGCCGCTGGCCAATTATGGCGCGCCGCAGCCCGGTAGCTGGAATCTGACCAACTGGACGATGATCCTGGGCTCCATGTTCATTGCAGCCTGGTCCACTTACGGGTTTGAAACAGCCGTGTGCTACACGTCGGAATTCCGTAATCCTGGTAGAGACACATTCAAGGCCATCTTCTATTCCGGCCTGCTTTGCCTTGCGCTTTACATCCTGGTGCCGTTCACCTTCCAGGGCGCGCTTGGTCTTACCGGGCTGCTCGATCCTTCCATCGCCGCCGGTTCCGGCGTGGCCGCGGCCATGGCTGGCATGGTCGGCGGCGGGCCGATCATCCAGAACATCATGGTCATGCTGATGATCATGGCGCTGATGCTTTCGATCATGACTGCGATGGCCGGTTCCTCGCGCACGCTGTATCAGGGCTCGGTCGATGGTTGGCTGCCGCGCTACCTCACCTGGGTGAACGAACATGGCGCGCCGACCCGCGCGATGTGGACTGATCTGGTCTCCAACCTGCTGCTGCTGGCGGTGGCCTCCACCGATGCCACGAGCTTCTTCTTCGTGCTTGCGGTCTCAAACGTTGGTTATATCATCTTCAACTTCCTGAACCTGAATGCCGGTTGGATTCATCGTATCGACTCCGGCGCCACCAAGCGTCCCTACAAGGCGCCGACTTGGCTGCTGGGGCTTGGCACCTTGTTTGCTTTCGTCAATGCGATGTTCCTTGGCGCCGGCGCCAAGACCTGGAACGCTTCGGCACTGTGGGCAGGTTTCATCTTCGCCGCGATGATCATTCCGGTGTTCTGCTTCCGTCACTTCATTCAGGACAAAGGAAAGTTCCCTGAGCAGATGCTGGAAGACCTGCATGTGGGCGGCTCCGGCGATACGACGACCAAACGCGCCGGTATCCTGCCTTACGTGGCGCTGGTGGCGGGTGTTGGTGTGGTGTTGCTCTCCAACTGGTTCTTCCACCTGTAGCGCGTAGCATTGTTCGCGACACGAAGCCGGAGCGTCAGCTCCGGCTTTTTTGTTGCCATTTTAGTGCTCTTTTCCCTGAGTCATGGTTTGACAAACAATATATTCCTGGTCATAACTCTTATTAACTGGCAAGAAACTCTTGCGAAGCCTGGTGGTGCAAACACTCATGGACAATTTCTCCCTTTCCGGCCCGGCCGATTACGTGGAAACTCTGTATGTGCGGGGTGGCGGCTCGGTCTCTTTGGGGCTTCTCAAAGGTGAGTCGATTGAGGTGCTGGACGAGCAGGGAGCGCAGCCTTGCGAACTTGGTATCGGCGGCGAAACGCCAAGGCTGATGCTGGATGAAACCTCTCTCCCCGGTGCCAGCTTTGGCTTCATCGCTGAAGATGACTGCGAGATTTCCATTGCAGCGCTGGGTGTCCCGATGCTGCCGCATGAGCAAGCGGCGCCGACCGATCTGCGTGTGACGATTGCGCGCAAGAAGAAAACTTATCCGCCGCCGCTGGGGAAGGTGAAGGCGGAAATTCTTGTCAAAGCCGCGACAGCCGAGTCCTATAAGGTCGAGGAGGGTGATTACATCCAGATCATTGATGTCGATGGCCAGCAATGTTCTGATTTCCTGGCCTTTGATGCGCAGGCTCTGGAATACGGCCTGGACGCCACAACCACGCGTACGCTGGGCGGGCATATTTATCCTGGTCCTGGTTTGTACTCGAAGTTCTTCGACGAGCGGATGCTGCCACTGGTCGAAGTGATTCGCGACACATGCGGCCGGCATGATACCTTCGCCCTGGCCTGCAGTGCGAAATCCTATGACGATGCGGGTTATCCTGGCCACGCCAATTGCTCGGATAATTTCAACACGGCACTGGCTGAACACGGCATCGCGCCGCGTCTGGGCTGGCCCGCGATCAATTTCTTCTTCAACACGCAAGTCGGCGCCGATGGTTCGATCGTGGCGGATGAGGCATGGTCGCGCCCCGGCGATTACGTGCTGATGCGCGCGATGCGTGATCTGGTCTGTGCCAACTCCTCATGCGCGGACGATGTGTTCACCACCAATGGTTACAACCCGACGGATATTCTCGTCAGGATCTATGATAAATCAGAGAATTTCTCAAAAGGGATTGCGCATCGCATGACACCGAATGCCGAGCCGCGGCTGACGCGGGAAAGTGGTTTTCATCCGGCCACATCCAAGCTGACGCGGAACTATGTCGAGAGCAACGGCTTCTGGTTGCCGGGCTGCTTTACCGAAAGCGGGCCCGTGGACGAATATGTCGCCTGCCGCGAAAATGTGGTGGTGACGGATCTCTCGACGCTACGGAAATTTGAAGTCACAGGGCCGGATGCCGAGAATCTGCTGGCGCTTGCGCTGACGCGCAATATCCGCAAACTCAGCATCGGACAAGTGGTGTACACCGCGATGTGCTACGAGCATGGCGGCATGATCGATGATGGTACCGTCATGCGTCTGGGACCCAATAATTTCCGTTTCATCTGTGGTTCCGACTATTCCGGCGTGTGGCTGCGCGAACTGGCGGCCAAGCGCGGCCTGCGCGCTTTTATTCGCAACTCCACGGACCAGCTCAACAATCTCTCTCTGCAAGGTCCGCGTTCGCGCGAGCTACTGGCACCGTTGATCTTCACACCGCTGACGCAGCCTTCCATAAATGAGTTGAAGTGGTTCCGCTTCACCATCGGGCGTCTCGGTGGGCCGCAGGGCATTCCGCTGGTGATCTCGCGTACCGGCTATACCGGTGAGCTGGGGTATGAGCTGTGGGTGCATCCGAGCAACGCGGTTGCATTGTGGGATGCATTGGTCGGGGCTGGCGCGCAGCCGATGGGCTTTACCGCGCTGGACATGTTGCGTATCGAGGCCGGGCTGATCCTGGCCGGGCATGAATTCTCCGATGAGACGGATCCGTATGAGGCGGGCATCGGCTTTGCCGTGGCGGATCGCGATGAGGAGTTCATCGGCCGCGATGCACTGCGCCGCAGGGCGGCGAATCCGTTGCGTAAACTCGTTGGCCTGGTCATCGAAGGTGGCGAGCCCGTGCATCATGGCGATTGCGTGCATGTCGGCCGCGCCCAGGTGGGGGTGGTCACCAGCGCAATACGCTCGCCGGTGCTGCATCAGTCGATCGCCCTGGCACGCATCGACACCTATCATGCCGAGTTGGGCACGGCGGTGGAGATCGGCAAGCTGGATGGCCAGCAGAAGCGCCTCTCCGCCAAGATCGTCCGGTTTCCGCATTACGATCCGGAAAAGACCAGGGTTCGCGCCTGAAGTCGTCCTGCTTATCAATGTTCATTTATGGGAAGTCTCATGCCTAACGCGCAATATGTTCTCACGCTCTCTTGCCAGAACCGTCCTGGCATCGTTGCCGCTGTTACCACCTATCTGTTTGAGTGCGGCGCCGATATCCGTGAGGCACAGCAATTCGACGATACCGAGAGCGGCAAATTCTTCGCCCGCATAGCTTTTGATCTTGCCGCAGGCTCCAGCATTGCCGCGCTGCGTGAAGGTTTTGTCGGCATCGCCGAGCAGTACAAGATGAATTACGCCATCAACGACCATGCCACGCCGCGCCGGGTTCTTTTGCTGGTCTCCAAGTTCGACCACTGTCTGGCCGATCTACTGTACCGCTGGCGCATTGGCGAGTTGAACGTGACGCCGACTGCCATCGTCTCCAATCATAGCATCGAGAATTATGATGGCCTCGATTTGGGCGGGTTGCCTTTCTATCATTTCCCAATCAGCAAGGCCACCAAGATGGAGCAGGAGGCGCAAATCTGGGATTTGGTGAAGGAAACCAAGTCCGATTTGGTGGTGCTGGCGCGCTATATGCAAATCCTCTCCGACGCTCTGGCGCAGAAACTCTCTGGCCGCTGCATCAATATTCACCACTCCTTCCTGCCGGGCTTCAAGGGGGCGAAGCCTTATCACCAGGCGCATGGCCGCGGCGTGAAGCTGATCGGCGCGACGGCGCATTACGTCACCTCGGATCTCGATGAAGGCCCGATCATCGAGCAAGACGTGGAGCGCATCTCCCATGCCGACACGCCAGATGATCTGGTCCGCAAGGGGCGCGATATCGAGCGCCGCGTGCTCGCCCGCGCCGTGCATTACCACCTGGAAGATCGTGTCATTCTGAATGGCACCAAGACAGTGGTGTTCGCGAGCTGAATCAGATTGACAAGGGTAATTCTCTATAATTATCGTTTGTACTTGGAGAGAAAGTTTTTCGGAGCGTTTGGTTGGGCCGGAATGTCGTAAGGCAAGGTTTTTACCATCAAACATGGCGCCGCTCCGGTGGCGGTGCCGGCTCCATGATCGTTGCCTGTCTGTTGTATGCCTCTGGCGCTGCCAGGGGCAACTCTTCACCCTAACCACGAAGGCCATCTCATGACTCGCTCCTGGCGTTACGCCGCTCTTGCTTCCCGCCACCGCGCTCTTGGTTCCAAGCTCGAAGACTGGAACGGCATGCCAACGGCCTGGACATACGCTTCCGACGTGCAGGATCATCATGTGGCGATCCGCACCAAGGCGGGGCTCATGGATGTTTCGGGGCTGAAGAAGGTGCATCTGCACGGGCCCCACGCCTCGGCGGTGCTGGATTATCTGACCACCCGCGATGTTTCCAAGATCACGCCGGGCAAGTCGGCCTATTGCTGCTTCCTCAACGAGGCTGGAAAATTCATCGACGATGGCATTCTCTACCGCACCGGTCCGAACTCCTGGTTCGTGGTGCACGGCTCTGGTGCGGGGCATCAGGCGCTGACACAAGCGGTGGTGGGGCGCAATGTCACCATGCTATTCGATGACGATTTGCTCGATCTGTCGCTGCAGGGGCCTTTGGCAGTGGATTTCCTGGCCAAGCATGTGCCGGGCATCCGCGATCTCAAATATTTCGCCCATATGGGCGCCACTTTGTTCGGCAAGCCGGTGATGATCTCGCGCACCGGCTATACCGGTGAGCGTGGTTACGAAATCTTCTGCAAGGCCGAGGATGCCGAGCTGATATGGGATACCATCCTGGAGGACGGCAAGGAGATGGGCATCATTCCCTGCTGCTTTACCGCACTCGACCTGCTGCGCACCGAGAGCTATCTGCTGTTCTACCCCTACGACAATTCCGAGATGTACCCGTTCGTTGACGAACCTTGCGGCGATACGCTGTGGGAGCTGGGGCTGGACTTCACCGTATCCCCGGGCAAGACCGGCTTTCGCGGCGCGGAAGAGCATTACCGCCTGAAGGGTAAGGAGCGTTTCAAGATCTTCGGCGTGCTGGTGGAGAGCGACAAATCCGCCGCCCCTGGCGACAAGTTGATGGCCGACGGCAAGGAAGTTGGCGTCATCACCTGCCCGATGGTCTCCACGCTCACCGGCAAGTCCATAGCCATCGCCCGTATGAACGTGCCTTACGCCGTGCATGGCGCAAAGCTGACGGTCGAAGGCTCGCTGGGCGGCGTTCCGGCCATCGCGCATACGCTGCCCTTCGATGACCCGAAGAAAGCCAAACGCACGGCGGTGGGCTGAGCCATGAACACCAGCCGTCCGCTCTACAAACCCTTCGCGCTGGACCCGTCCGGTCTCGCGCACCTGATTGTCACCAGCCTCGATACCCCGCCCGAGGGTATCGAGGACAGCTTCGATAATATCGAGGTCTGGACGGTGAAACATGCTGGTCCGGGTGTGCCGGTCCTGGCTGCGGGAGGGATTCGTCCCTTCCGTTCCACCACCGAGCAGTTGGCGCAGCTTGGGCATCGGCTGGGGCGCATGACGGCGGGGTTGAGGTTTTACGCTATCGGTTCCGAGGCCTTCATCTGGGATGCGTATAACATCGCCATTGCCGCGGGCATGCATCCGTCCGAGATTTTCCTGCACCGCGCTGGACCATTCGTCCGGCGCGTTTATTGTTCGCATTGCCGCACCATGGTCGAGGATGTTCCGGCGAACATCGTCACCTGCCCGTCCTGTGAGGCATCCTTGTTCGTGCGCGATCATTTCTCCCGTCGTCTTGCCGCCTTCATGGGCGTGAAGGTGGATGCGGAAGTGCCGGGTGAAGTTCCGGCGGCGGAGGTGTTTACGTCATGAAGCTGAAGATCGAAGCCATTGCCACGCTGACGCCCGGCATCCGTAAGTTCACCCTCGCGCCGGTTGATGGTTCCCCCTTGCCGCATGCCGGTGCGGGCTCGCATGTGGTGCTGGAAATTCCTGGGCCGAGCCGTATTTGGAAAAACGCCTATTCCATCACCTCCGCCGCCGATGCCCCGGCCTATGAGATCATGGTTCGGCGCGTGGAGAAATCCCGCGGCGGTTCCGCCTGGCTGCACGACCATGCCAAACTTGGCGATGTGCTGGAGGTATATCCGCCACAGAACCTGTTTGCGCCGCAGCGTTTGGCCAAGCGGCATTTGCTGCTTTCGGCGGGTATCGGCATTACGCCGTTTCTCTCCTATGTTCGGCTGGCCGGGCTGGCCTATGAGTTCCACCATTGCTGCAAGCCCGAGGACGAAGCCGCATTCCGCGCGCTGCTGCCCTCTGGCCCGCAGATGACGCTGCACACCAGCCGCCATACGCTGAACCTCGAGGCATTGCTCAAGAGCCAGCCTCTGGGCACGCATCTTTCCGTTTGCGGGCCTGAGAGCTTCATGGACATGGTGCTGGCCACGGCCGCGCATGCGGGCTGGCCGGCGGCCAAGGTGCATAAGGAGAGCTTCGGCGGCGCCACGGGCGGGGAACCATTCGTCGCGCATATGAAGCGTTCTGGTGTGACCGTGACGGTCGGGCGCGAGGAATCGTTGCTCGACGCGATGGAAGCCGCTGGCCTTGCTCCGCCCTGCCTGTGCCGTGGCGGCGCTTGCGGGGAATGCAAACTCACGGTGCTGGAGGGCGTACCCGACCATCACGACCATTATCTATCTGAGATCGAGCACGCTGCCAACGATGCGGTCATGACCTGCGTCTCACGCGCGAAAACCCCCGAACTGGTATTGGATTTCTAACCATGAAACTGAGCCTGAAACCGCAAGAAACCTACCGGGACGATTATACGTTCAGCAACTCGGACGAAGCGATCTTGCGCTTCCCGTTCCCGTTCCCGGAAGATGGCTACATGTACTCCGTGAACATGGAGCCGCATGTGCGCGGTGGTGCGACGCCGGTTTACGATAAGGTGTTCGACGTTGACGAGCACTATATCGGCGATATGGCCGATCGCGCCATCACGCTGGACCAGGATCCGCTGCGCTGCCAAGTGCTGCCGCATATGGAAACCGCCGAGTGGGACACGCTCGAACTGCTTATGGAGAGTTTGGCGAACGATTATCCCGAGCATTTCTCCCTGACCAAGAATGGCGACAAGTGGCACTGGATTAACCGCCCGTTGGAGATCGATCAGACGTTCACCTTCGGCCGGAAGGAGACACTGCCCTACGATCCGTTCGAGTACATTACTCGCCAGATGCAAGGTGATTTTTCGTTGCAGGACCAGCGCGACAACAACCTGTACATGGATGGCGGCATGGTCACCTCGCAGGCTGACTGGTCGCTGAATTTCGATGTCGGCATGTCCTTCCATGAATGGCATGGCCCGGTGCCGCTGGCGCATCAGGCCGGTGTGTTCGATCGTGCGTTGCAGTACCTGCTGCGCCTGCAATACGGCAAGCCGGTGCGCCGCCTGAACTGGACGATGACGGCCAATCCGCGCCTCGACACATCGCCGGAGAATTATCCGCTGTGGGGGCCTGAGAAGGCGGCGATCACGCCGGAGAATGTTGGCCACCGCATGTGCCTGCGCGTGGAGTTGCAGACCCTCCACCGCCTGCCGCGTTCCAACGCCATTTTGTTCTCTATCCGTGGTTATCTCATTCGACTGGAAGAGTTGGTCAAGGTGAAGAAATGGGCGGTCCGCATGCATCGCGTGATCCGTGACCTGCATCCGCAGATCGCCGAGTACAAAGGTTTGCCGCGCTACCGCCAATACGTGGTGGATTACTTCGCGCCCTTCGACGATGGCCGCACGCTGAACTCCGGCATCGCCGCCGAACAAGACAGTATCTGAGCCTAATTTACAAAAGTCTTTGAATGCCGCCTTTTTCAAGAAGGCGGCATTTTTATTTGTCTGTTTTCCGGCGGTGTGTAGACATAAAAAACGCCTCCGGTTTTTCCCGGAGGCGTTGCGATTGCAAGGAGCGGCCTTAGTTGTTGGCCAGGAAGGCCTCCAGGCTGTCGTCTGTCTGCTGCATCCAAGGCGTCTTCAGCGGCGGTGCCATGGTGCCGGTGATGGCGGAGCGGAAGCTGTGATGGCGGTAGGTCAGCACGTCCTCTTCCTTGTGGTGCTTCCATTCCTTGAACTGCTCGGCCATGATTTCCGGCTTGAAGTCCGGGTAATCGGTCAGGTCCAGCAGATCGCGGATATAGCCGCACTGGAAGTCGATGTCGTCGGAAGCGGTTTCGCTGGCTTCTTCCTTTTCGCGGTAAGCCATGTTGTCGGCCTGCATCTCCTCAGCGGAGGGCAGGTTGATCTTGCCGAGGATGACATCGCGTGCGAACCAGGCCTGGGCGTCGAACATGTTGAAGGTGTAGTACTGGTCCTGCATGCCCAGATACAGCAGCTTGTGGTTCTTCTCGAACACCACGCCCTTATAAAGGCTCAGCGGCCACAGACGGTTTTTGGTCTTCAGGCGCAGCGCGTCCGGCAGGAAGGGGAAGTGGTGCTGGTAGCCAGTGCAGATCACGATCGCATCGACTTCGCGGCTGGTGCCGTCTTTGAAGTGAGCGGTATTGCCTTCAACGCGCACCAGCAGTGGAACTTCAGTGAAGGCTTCGGGGAAGGCGAAGCCCATCGGCGCGGTGCGGTAGGAGAAGATGATCTCCTTGGCGCCGTATTTGTAGCACTGGGTGCCAATATCCTCGGAGGAGTAGGAACTGCCGATGCACAGCACCCGCTTGCCTTTGAACTCGGCAGCATCGCGGAAGTCGTGGGCGTGAAGCACGCGGCCATGGAACTGGGAGAGGCCGGGGAAGTCCGGCACGTTCGGGGTCGAGAAGTGGCCTGATGCCACCACGATGTAATCGAAGACCTCGGAATAGACGTGATCGTTTGCCAGATCATGCACCGTGACGGTGAATTTCCCGCTGGACTCGTCATAAGTCACTTCGCGTGCCGGCGTGCGGAAACGGATGAAGCGGCGGAAATTGCCTTTGCGCAGGCGCCCGACCATGTAGTCATGCACCACGGCGCGGGGCGGGTAAGAGGGGATGGGGCGGCCGAAATGTTCTTCGAAGGAATAATCGGCAAACTCCAGCGCTTCCTTGGGGCCGTTGGTCCACAGATAACGATACATGGAGGCATGCACAGGTTCGCCATATTCATCGAGTCCCGTGCGCCAAGTGTAGTTCCACATGCCGCCCCAGTCTTCCTGCTTTTCAAAGCAGACGATTTCAGGGATCTTTATACCGTTCTTCTCAGCAGCCTCGAAGGCGCGGAGCTGCGCAAGCCCGCTGGGGCCGGCACCGATAATGGCAACACGAAAACTCATGTAGGTACCTTCATGCATTGCGACGGTGCCGTTTTGCCGGTTGAACGCAAAAGCGGAC
>DAIDJU010000026.1 GCA_027451225.1 Acidocella sp.
CTATTCGTTCGAACATGGCCACCTGTTGCTGTGGACCAACTGGGCCAACCCCGAGGACCGCCCGAACTGGGAGCGCCGGGAGGAGTTGGCGGCGCAGTACGGCCAGGCCCGCGCCGATTGGATGGTGCAGCGCAGCCGCAACCTCTGCCTGTATCCGAACGTCTATCTCATGGACCAGTTCAGTTCGCAGATCCGCGTCTTTCGCCCGATCGCGGTCGATAAGACCGAGGTGACGATCTACTGCATCGCGCCCAAGGGCGAGGATGCCGAGGCCCGCGCGCACCGCATCCGCCAGTACGAGGATTTCTTCAACGCCTCCGGCATGGCGACGCCGGATGACCTCGAGGAATTCCGCGCCTGCCAGCAGGGTTATTTGGGCCGCGCCGCGGCGTGGAACGATCTCTCGCGCGGGGCCAAGCACTGGGTGAAGGGGCCCGATGAGACGGCCAAGGTGATCGGGCTGAACCCGATGCTCAGCGGCACCCGCACCGAAGACGAAGGTCTGTATGTGGAACAGCACCGCTACTGGCTGGAGACGATGAACAAGGTGCTGGAAGGCGAATTCCAGGCCGGCGACGAATAACACCAAGAAACACGGGATAAGAACACGATGATCACGACCGAACAGGTCCTGGGTTTCCTGTATAAGGAAGTCCGTTTTCTCGATGACCGCGACTGGGATTCCTGGCTGGAGCTGTATGCGCCGGAAGCTGAATACTGGATGCCCTCCTGGAAGGAGGACGACACGCTGGTGACCGATCCGCAGCGCCAGATCTCGCTGATTTACTACCCGAACCGCGGCGGGTTGGAGGATCGCATCTTCCGCATCCGCACCGAGCGCTCCAGCGCCTCGATGCCGGAGCCGCGCACCTCGCATAATATCAGCAATGTCGAGATCCTCGAGCAGAGCGCGAATGAGTGCAAGCTGCGCTTCAACTGGTTCACGCTGAGCCATCGTTACAAAACGACCGACACTTTCTTTGGTACGTCGTTCTACACCCTGGACATTTCAGGCGCGGAACCCAAGATCACAAACAAGAAAGTGGTGTTGAAGAACGATTACATTCACCACGTCGTCGACATCTACCATATCTGACCTGGGGAGGGAGGGTATCATGGCTTTCAAGGTTGCACTCAACTTCGAGGATGGCGTCACGCGCTTCATCAATTGCGCGGAGACGGACACGGTGGCCGACGCGTCCTACCGTGCGGGCATCAACATCCCGCTGGATTGCCGCGACGGTGCGTGCGGCACCTGCAAGCTGTTCTGCGAATCCGGCAAGTACGATGGCGGATCCTATATCGAGGATGCGCTGACGGATGAGGAGGCGGCGCAGGGTTTTGCCCTGGCCTGCCAGATGCGCCCGCGCTCCGACCTCGTGCTGCGCTTGCCGGTGCCGTCGGCGGTCTGCAAGACCGGGCCGGTGACGCAGAGCGCGACCCTGGAAGCCGTGAACAAGCTCTCCCCCACGACCATTTCGTTCTCGCTCAAACTGGCCGAGCCGGTGAAGTTCCTGCCCGGCCAGTATGTGAGCATCGAGGTGCCGGGCACCGGCCAGAGCCGCGCTTACTCCTTCAGCTCCGCACCGGGGGCGGAGGTGGCGAGCTTCCTTATCCGCAACATTCCGGGCGGGTTGATGAGCACGTTCATCGCCAACGCGCAGCCGGGTGTGCAACTCAATTTCACCGGCCCCTCCGGCAGCTTCTTCCTGCGCGAGGTGAAGCGCCCGCTGCTGCTGCTGGCCGGTGGCACGGGGCTGGCGCCGCTGCTCTCCATGCTGGCGCATCTCGAGGCCGAGCCGCCCGCGCATAAGGTGCATCTCATCTACGGCGTGACCAATGATGAGGACCTGGTGGAAACCGCCGCGCTGGATGCGTATGCGGCGAAGATCCCAGGCTTCACCTGGGAAGCCTGCATCGCCAACCCGAACGGCGCTTATCCGCGCAAGGGGTATGTGACGCAGTATATTTTGCCGGAGCATATCAATGGCGGCGATGTCGATGTTTATCTCTGCGGCCCGCCGCCGATGGTCGAAGCCGTGCGCAAGTACTTTGCCGAGAGCGGCGTGACGCCCGCGAGCTTCCATTACGAGAAGTTCAACCCCAGCGCTCCGGTGGATAAAGCTGCATGAGCGCTCCTGCCTGGCCCGGACGTTTCGCGGGCAAAGTCGCGGTGATCACTGGTGCCGCGCAGGGGATCGGCCAGCAGGCCGCCCTGCGCATGGCGCGGGAGGGGGCATCCCTGGTGCTGGCCGACCGTTCGCCGCTGGTGGATGAGGTGCGGGATGAGGTACGCTCACTCGGCGTCGAGGTAATCGCCGTTCAGGCGGACCTGGAGCAATATGCCGGGGCCGAGGCGGTGATGGCGGCGGCGGAACAAAAATTCGGCCGTCTCGATGTGCTCATCAACAACATTGGCGGCACGATCTGGGCCAAGCCTTATGGCGAGTACACGCCCGAGCAGATTGAAGCGGAAATCCGCCGTTCGCTCTTCCCCACGCTTTGGGGATGCCGTGCTGCCCTGCCGTTGTTTCTGGCGGGTTCGGGCGGAGCGATCGTGAACATCTCCTCCGTTGCCACGCGCGGACTGATGCGCGTGCCTTACGGCGCTGCCAAGGGCGGGGTGAATTCGCTCACCGTCAATCTCGCCTGGGAATATGCGGCGCACAATATCCGTGTGAACGCCGTGGCCCCTGGCGGTACCGAAGCCCCCCCGCGCCGCGTTCCGCGCAACACCGCGGAGCAGACCGATCGGGAGAAAGCCTGGTATCAGTGTCTTATCGACCAGACCCTGCAATCGAGCCTGATGCACCGCTACGGCACGTTGGATGAGCAGGTGGGGCCGATCCTGTTTTTGGCCTCCGATGAAGCCTCCTACATCACCGGCGTCACCATCCCCGTGGCCGGCGGGGACATAGGCTAGTCTTCAAGTCCGGCTGGGGCGGGCCAGCCCCAGGCGGTGTAAGTCTCCACGATCACGTGCGACATCACGGCCAGCATGGGCGAGGTGTCGCCCGCCCTGCGGCTCATGATGATCGGCGAGGCGGCGGCGGGATCGTCGAGATCACGGTACACGATGTCGTCGCGCTTCAGCCGCGCCACTGAAAACGGCACGATGGCGCAGCCGATCTCGGCGGCCACCAGCCCGATGGCGGTTTGCAGCTCGCGCGCCTCATGCACGATATTCGGCTCCAGCCCCCGGTCGCGAAAGAGCGAGATCACCTGATCGGCATAGCTCGGGCGCGGCTCGCGCGGGTAGATGATCAGCGGCTCATGCGCGAGTTCGGCGAGGCCTAGCGGTCCTTCTGCCCCCGCCAGCTTATGGTCCACCGGCAGCGCCACCACCAGCGGCTCGTTGCGCAGCACGTCGCGCCGCACGGCGGGGTCTTCCAGCCGGATGCGCCCGAACCCGACATCGATCCGCCCCTCCTTCAGCGCCGCGATCTGCTCGTAGCTCACCATTTCCACCAGACTCAGTTCCACCTCGGGCGCCGTGGCGCGGAAGCGGCGGATCAGGTTTGGCAGCGCGGCATAGATGGTGGAGGCCGCGAAGCCGATGACGAAGCGCGGTTTCCCCGCCTCCTTCAGCCGGTGCATCATCATCCGCACCGTGTCCACGCGCTCCAGCACCTGCACGGCTTGTTCCAGAAACAGCCGCCCGGCCTCGGTGGTTTTCAACGGGCGGCTTTCGCGCTCGAAGAGTTGCAGGCCGAGTTCTTCTTCCAATTGCTGAATTTGCCGGGAGAGCGGCGGCTGCGCGATATGCAGCCGTTCGGCCGCGCGCGTGAAGTTGCGCTCCTGCGCAACGGCAACGAAATAGCGGAGATGGCGCAATTCCATAAAGACTTTTCTCCCCAGCGTTACGCCGAATATGCGCTTGCCGGGTGGTATGGCAAGGCAGGCTACCGGCGCGGCGGCAGCTTTAGCCCCCGCAGCAAGGGCGGCATAGTCAACCCCTGGCCGACGACCGAGAAGATGACCACGGCGAAAGTGGCGGTGAGGATGGAGTCGCGCCAGGGCAGGGCGGGCGGCAGCGAGAGGGCAAGTGCCAGCCCCAGCGCGCCGCGCAGGCCGCCCCACCACAGCACATGCTGCATGGGCATCGGCATGGCCCAGCGCGAGCGGGCGAAGCACAGGCAGAGCGGGTACACGGTGAGCGCGCGGCTTGCCAGCACCAGGGCGATGACGGCGAGCAGCCCGAGCATGCCGGGCTGGCTGAGGCGCATGCCCCCCACGGCCAGCCCGATAAGCAGGAACACCAGGGAATTGGCGATGAAAGCGATAAACTCCCACAGCGCCAGCATGAACTGTCGGCCATGCGGGGTGATCCGGCTGGCGTCGGTCTCGGCCAGGATGCCGAGATTGCCGATCACCAGCCCGGCGGCGACGGTGGCCAGCACGCCCGAGCAGCCCATATGCTCGGCCAGCAGAAACGCCCCATAGGAAGCGACGGTGGTGAGCGTGCTTTCCACCAGATGATCCGTTGTCCGCCCCGCCAACCCCAATACCAGCGCGGCCGTGGCGAGCCCCACCAGGATGCCCCCCGCCACCGTCCAGCCCAGGTTCAGCGCCACGCTGGCGGCGCTCTGCGGCGCCCCGCCGCCCGCCTGCGCCCAGGCCAGCACCAGGGTGAACAGCACCGCCGCCACACCGTCGTTGAACAGGCTCTCGGCCTCCACCAGCAGGCGCAGCCGGCCGGTGAGGTTGTTGTCCTTGAACATGGCGATGACCGCCACCGGGTCCGTGGCGGCGATGAGCGCGCCGAACAAGGCCGCCGCTTGCAAGGGCCAGCCCAGCCCCCAGGCCATGCCCGCCCCCACCGTGGCGGCGGCGATGAGCGTGCCGATAATCGAGAGCACCAGCACGGGAACCGCATCCTGGCGCAGCTCATGCCAATGGATGTTGATCGCGGCCTCGAACAGCAGCGGCGGCAGGATGAGGCTGTAGACGACCTCATGCGTCAGCGCGATGCCGGTATGCACATGCGCCATGGCCAGCGCCGCCCCCGCCAACACCAGCCCCACAGTGTAGGGCAGATGCAGGCGCCGCGCGACGAGCGCCACGGCGATGGCGGCAAGCAGCAGGCCGAGCGCGCTGGTGATGAGAGCGTCCATGATACCCGGTTTCTGCCCGAGAGGGGGGATGGCGTGAAGGTGTAATCGGGTGGGACGGGTGGCAATCCGTAAACCTGTTGCTAAAAGGGTAAGCAACCGATAACGATCTAGGAGAGAGTTCCATGGCCTATGAAACGCTGCTCGTTGAAACCCACGGCGCCGTTACGCTCATCCGCCTCAACCGCCCGCAGGCGCTGAACGCCCTGAATTCCCAGGTGCAGAAGGATCTTGTCGTCGCTTTCGCCGCCTACGACGCCGATTCCACCCAGCGCTGCCTGGTGCTCACCGGCTCCGAGAAAGCCTTCGCCGCCGGGGCGGACATCAAGGAGATGCAGCCGCTCAGCTTTGCCGACATGTACGGCCAGAATTTCTTCGCGGGTTATGAGAAGGTTACCGCCACCCGCAAGCCCTGGATCGCCGCCGTGTCCGGATTCGCCCTGGGCGGCGGTTGCGAGCTGGCCATGATGGCCGACTACATCCTCGCCGCCGACACCGCCAAGTTCGGCCAGCCCGAGGTAAAGCTCGGCGTGCTGCCCGGCATGGGCGGGAGCCAGCGCCTCACCCGCGCCGTGGGCAAGGCCAAGGCCATGCAGATGTGCCTGACCGGGCGCTTTATGGACGCGGCCGAGGCCGAGAGCGCCGGGCTGGTGGCCCAGGTGGTGCCCGCCGCCGGGCTGCTGGACGAGGCGCTGAAGCAGGCCCAGGCGATCGCCGACATGCCGCCGCTGGCGGCCATCGCCAACAAGGAGGCGGTGAACGCCGCGTTCGAGACCACCCTCTCCACCGGCGTGCATTTCGAGCGCCGCCTGTTCAACGCACTCTGCTCCACCGCCGATAAGGAAGAAGGCATGGCCGCCTTCTCCGAGAAGCGTAAAGGCGTGTGGCGCGGCGCGTAAAACCTGGGTTTTTCATGAATCTGAGGCTGTAAAAGTGTTTACTTTTACAGCCTTCGGCTTGTAAAACGGTTCACATAATTACAGTATTTTTGCAGTTTTAAGGCATTTTTTACGACAGTTTTCTCTCCCGCTCGGCGATGCAAGTGAGTATGTGTTTTGCATCGCAACAAGCGCTCCCCGCTTAACCGACGGAAGACGAAGATGTCCTATCAAGACGATATTTCGCAGGTTTCCAAACTCGTTCAGGCTCAGAACGGCACCTGGGACGGCATCAGCCCCGAGTACGTGGCGCGCATGCGTCTGCAGAACCGTTTCCGCACCGGCCTCGACATTGCCAAGTACACCGCCAAGATCATGCGCGAGGACATGGCCGCCTACGACGCCGACCACGCGAACTACACCCAGTCCCTGGGCTGCTGGCACGGCTTCATCGCCCAGCAGAAGATGATCTCCATCAAGAAGCATTTCGGCTCCACCAAGCGCCGCTACATCTACCTCTCCGGTTGGATGGTCGCCGCCCTGCGCTCCGAGTTCGGCCCGCTGCCCGACCAGTCCATGCACGAGAAGACCTCCGTGCCCGCGCTGATCGAAGAGATCTACACCTTCCTGCGTCAGGCCGACGCCCGTGAGCTCGGCGGCCTGTTCCGCGACCTCGACGCCGCCCGCGCCGCCGGCGACGCTGCCAAGCAGAAGGAAGTCCAGCACAAGATCGACACCTACGAGACCCACGTCGTTCCCATCATCGCGGACATCGACGCCGGTTTCGGTAACGCCGAGGCGACCTACCTGCTGGCCAAGAAGATGATCGAAGCCGGCGCCTGCGCGCTGCAGATCGAGAATCAGGTGTCCGACGAGAAGCAGTGCGGCCACCAGGACGGCAAGGTCACCGTGCCGCACGAGGATTTCGTCGCCAAGATCCGCGCCCTGCGCTACGCCTTCCTCGAGATGGGCGTTGACGATGGCGTCATCGTCGCCCGTACCGACTCTCTCGGCGCCGGCCTGACCAAGCAGATCGCCTTCTCCAAGGAGCCGGGCGACATTGGCGACCAGTACAATGCCTTCCTGGATTGCGAGGAAGTGCAGGCCGACGCCGCCCATAACGGCGACGTGATCATCAACCGCAACGGTAAGCTGCTGCGTCCGAAGCGCCTGCCCTCCAACCTGTACCAGTTCCGCACCGGCACTGGCGCGGACCGTTGCGTGCTGGACTGCATCAACGCCCTGAACCACGGCGCCGACCTGCTGTGGATCGAGACCGAGAAACCGCATGTCGAGCAGATCGCCAGCATGATGGACAAGGTCCGCGAAGTGTGGCCGACCGCCAAGCTGGTCTACAACAACTCGCCGTCCTTCAACTGGACGCTGAACTTCCGCCAGCAGGTTTATGACGCCTGGAAGGAAGCCGGCAAGGACGTGGCCGCTTACGACCGCGCCAAGCTGATGAGCGTGGACTACGACGCCACCCCGCTGGCGCTCGAAGCCGACCAGAAGATCCGCACCTTCCAGCGCGACGCCGCTGCCCGTGCCGGCATCTTCCACCACCTCATCACCCTGCCGACCTACCACACCGCGGCCCTGTCCACCGACAACCTGGCCAAGGAGTATTTCGGCGACATGGGCATGCTGGGCTACGTGGCTGGCGTGCAGCGCAAGGAGATCCGTCAGGGCATCGCCTGCGTGAAGCACCAGAACATGTCCGGCTCGGACATCGGTGACGACCACAAGGAGTATTTCGCAGGTGAGGCTGCCCTGAAGGCGGGCGGCGTGCACAACACCATGAACCAGTTCGCCGCCTAATCAGCGACAGCCGGTTCACGGGATTGGGCCCGGGGGAAACCCCGGGCCCTTTTTGTTTCAAGCGGCTTCAAACCCGGTGAGCACATTCACCGCGTTGACGCCGATTTCCGCCACCGCGTAGCCGCCCTCCATCACGAACAGCGTCGGCTTGTTCAGCGTCTTGATCATCGCGCCGATGCGCGTGAAATGCTCGTGCTCCAGCTTGAAGTGCGAGATCGGGTCGTCCTTGTACGTATCCACGCCGAGCGAGACGACGACAACATCCGGCGCGTAAGCCGCGATGCGCCTGATCCCTTCCGCCAGCGCCGCCGCGTAGCCCGGCCATTCCGTGCCCCAGCGCAGCGGGAAGTTCAGATTATAGCCTTCGCCCTCGCCAGCGCCCGGTTCATCCTCGAAGCCCAGTAGATACGGGTACTCCTGGTCCGGGTGGCCATGCAGCGAGACGAAGAGCACATCGTCGCGGTTGTAGAAGATCTGCTGCGTGCCGTTGCCGTGGTGGTAGTCCACGTCCAGAATCGCGATGCGCTTGGCCCCGTCATCCAGTAGTTTCTGCGTGGCGATGGCCGCGTTGTTGAGGAAGCAATAGCCGCCGTAATGGTCCGAGCCCGCGTGGTGGCCGGGCGGGCGGCAGAGCGAGAAGGCTGCTTGCGCGCCGCCCTGGAGCAGCGCGGCACCCGTCAGCGCCACGTCCACCGAGGATTTGATCGCCCGCCAGCTCGTGGCGGTGATCGCGGTGCCGCAGTCAAAACTGTAAAAGGCGAGGCGGCCGTCCAGCGAGGTGGGCACGCGGTCCGTGCGCATCCCGCGCGCTGACCACGTATAGGGCAGGGCGGCGCCGGAACGGCCTAGCTCCACCCATTCCTTGTGCGCGGTTTGCAGCAGATCCACCAGCCCCGGCGCATGCACGCGGGTGATGGGCTCCAGCGGGAAGACCTGCGGCGCGATCACCTCACCCAGCCCAACTTCGCGTGCCCGGCCCAGCACCAGCTCGGCCCGCTCGGGCTTCTCAAAGGCCGGGACGAACGCGCCGAACAGCAACTCCCCCGGAGCGTGGTGCTGGAAATGATCCGCGCTATACACAATCTTCATACCGTTATCCTTTTCTGTGCGGGATAAGGGCATCATAGGTGGGGCGGGTCATGCGTCCAGCGGGGTTCCGGAATTCGCAGCCGTCGGGCAGGCGATCGTTGCTTTGGCAATGCGCCGGGTATAAGGGCAGATTACAAGTTGTACGGGAAAAGTTTTTAAAAAATGATGCTGCTTTGGGTTCTTCTTATCGGCACTTTCATCTTTTCTGCCATATTCATGCTGCCCACCCGCTTTTACACCGGCATGGCGGGCTGGCTGCGGAACTCCAATGCTCACCACCACCAGCACCAGCTGGAGCAGGAGCTGGCCCGCCAGACCCAGGGGCGGACCTTCGAGCAGGATAAGAGCTTCTTCAAGGACGGCGTCGGCTTGGCGCTGGATCTCACGCAGCGTCTGGCCTTTGTGGCGGTGCGCGAGGAAGGCGGGCTGAAATCCGCCATCCTGCCGCTTGCCGCGCTGCGCACCCATGCCACCGGCGAGCGCCGCGACAATGGCTTCTACGATTATTACGTGGACCTGATGGTGGACGACGCGGCCCACCCGGTATGGCGTCTGGTCTGCGGTGAGAACCCCGATCTTGCCGCCAAGATCGCCACGGCGCTGGACGACGTTAAGGCCTAACGCCGCACCAGCGTACCCGCTGTACCCGCGGCGATAGCCACCGCGTCCTCCAGCCGCCCGATGGCGGCGCGGCCTCCCGTGGCTTGCACGAAGCCGCAGGCGGCCCGCACTTTTGGCCCCATGCTCCCGGCGGCGAAGCCATGCGCCAGCAACTCCTGCGGCGTGGCCTCGCGCAAGGCGGATTGGGCCGGGGTGCCGTAATCCAGATACACGGCAGGCACGTCGGTAAGCAGGATCAGCATGTCCGCGCCGATCTGCCCGGCCAGCAGCGCAGCGGTGGAATCCTTGTCGATCACCGCCTCCACGCCGCGCCACTTCCCATCTACCCGCGTGACCGGAATGCCGCCGCCCCCGGCGCAGATCACGAAGCTCCCGGCTGCGGTGAGCTTGGCGATGCTCCCGGCATTCAGCAGCCGCTTCGGCGCGGGCGAGGGCACCACGCGCCGCCAATATTTGCCGTCCGGCGCTACGCTCCAGCCGCGCTCGGCAGCCAGACGCTTGGCCGTGGCTTCGTCGTAAACCGGGCCGATCGGCTTGCTCGGCTTGGCGAAGGCCGGGTCGTCCGCCGCTACCTCGATGCGCGTGAGCAGGGTGGCGATCTCCATTTCCGGCGGCAGGGCGTTGGCCAACTCCTGCTCCAGCAGATAACCGATCCAGCCCTCGCTCTCGGCGCCCAGGCTGTCCAGCGCCTGGGCCGAGCCTTTGGGGCCGGATTCAGCCTGCAAGGCCAGCAGCCCCACCTGCGGGCCGTTGCCATGGGTGAGGGTGACGCGATGCCCCTCGGCCACCAGCGCCGCCAGTTGCGTGGCGGCGTGGCGGACATTCTCATGCTGCGCCGCTTCGGTCAGGGCCTCGCCCCGGCGCAGCAGCGCATTGCCCCCCAGGGCGGCGACGATATGCATCAGGCCAGCGTGGCGACCAGCAGCGCCTTGATGGAGTGCATGCGGTTCTCCGCTTCGTCGAACACGA
>DAIDJU010000027.1 GCA_027451225.1 Acidocella sp.
TGGCGGAGAGGGTGGGATTCGAACCCACGGTACGCTTGCACGCACAACAGTTTTCGAGACTGCCCCAATCGGCCACTCTGGCACCTCTCCGGGGGTCGCTGCCGGGGGCTTATAGGCGGCCGTTCGGCACTGGGCAACAGGCTTGCAGCTTTTCTGCCCCCTCCCTGTCACGAATCCGCATTGACACCGGCCCCAGCCCGGCTATAACGCGCCACTCTCGTGGCTGGGCTTTGTCCAGCCGCGTCCTTACGTTTTGTCGATACAGGATTTTTAGAACCATGTTCGCAGTCATCCGCACCGGCGGCAAACAATACCGCGTCACGCAAGACGCGGTGCTGAAGGTTGAGAAGCTGGAGGCGGAAGCCGGCAGCACGGTCACCTTTACCGACGTTCTGGCCGTCGGCGGCGAGGGCTCCCTGAAGCTCGGCGCCCCGGTCGTGGCCGGCGCCTCGGTCACCGCCACCGTCATCGCCCAGGACCGCCTGGACAAAGTCATCATCTTCAAGAAGCGCCGCCGGCAGAACAGCCGCCGCAAGAACGGCCACCGCCAGCACGTGACCGTGCTGCGCGTGTCCTCCATCAACGCGGCGTAAGGAGCACTGAAACATGGCACATAAGAAAGCAGGCGGCTCATCCCGCAACGGTCGCGATAGCGCCGGCCGTCGTCTTGGCGTCAAGAAGTCCGGTGGTCAGGCTGTGATCGCTGGCAACATCATCATCCGCCAGCGCGGCACCAAGGTGAAGCCGGGCCTGAACGTCGGCGTCGGCCGCGATCACACCCTCTTCGCCCTGACCGACGGCACCGTGCTCTTCGAGCGCAAGGCCGACGACCGCGTGCATGTCTCGGTCGCCCCGGTCAAACTGGCCGCTGAGTAATCGACTACGGATAATCTCCGCAGTAAGGCCGGCCTCCCGCCGGCCTTTTTTGTTGGAGGACACTCATGAAATTCCTCGATCAGGCTAAAATCTTCATTAAATCCGGCGATGGCGGCGATGGCGTCGTCGCTTTCCGGCGCGAAAAATACGTCGAATTCGGTGGCCCGGACGGCGGCGATGGCGGCCGTGGCGGAGACATCGTGTTCGAATCCGTTGAGAATCTGAATACGCTGATCGACTTCCGCTACACTCAGCATTTCAAGGCCCGCAAGGGCGGCAACGGCGCGGGCTCGGACAAGACCGGTGCCGGCGCCTCGCCGCTGATCATCAAGGTGCCGGTCGGCACCCAGATCTTCGACGACGAGCGCGAGAACATGCTGGCCGACCTCGACAAGCCAGGCATGCGCGTCGTGCTGTGCAAGGGCGGCGATGGCGGCTTCGGCAACGCCCGCTTCAAGACCTCCACCAACCGCGCCCCGCGCCGGGCGGATAAAGGCTGGCCGGGCGAGGAACGCTGGATCTGGCTGCGCCTGAAGCTGATCGCCGATGCCGGTCTGGTCGGTCTGCCGAACGCGGGCAAATCCACCTTCCTCAAGGCCGTTTCCGGCGCGAACCCCAAAATCGCCGACTACCCCTTCACCACGCTGCATCCGCAGCTTGGCGTCGTGCGCCTGTCGATGACCGAGGAATTCGTGCTGGCCGACATCCCCGGCCTGATCGAGGGCGCGCATGAAGGTACCGGCCTTGGCGACCGCTTCCTCGGCCATGTCGAGCGCTGCGCGGTGCTGCTGCACCTGATCGACGGCGCGGCAGGTGGTGTGGTCGATGCCTGGCGCACCATCCGCCACGAGCTGGAAGCCTATGGCGGCGGCCTTGCAGAGAAGCCCGAGATCATCGTGCTGAACAAGACCGACGCCATGACCCCGCGCGAGCTCTCCTCCCGCAAGGCCGCCCTGGCGAAAGCCTCCGGCGCCAAGGTGATGGCCATCTGCGCCGTTACCGGCGAGGGCGTGAAGGAGGTTCTGCGCGCGTTGCAGAACGTCATCAACGAGGCGCGGAAGGCATGATCCCGTCCCTCGCCACCGCCAAGCGCATCGTCATCAAGATCGGCTCCGCGCTGATCGTTGACCCCGCCACCGCCGCCCCGCGCACGGAATGGCTGCGCGGCGTGGCCGAGGACATTGCCGCCCTGGCCAGCCGCGGGGCCGAGATCATCGTTGTCTCCTCGGGCGCCATCGCGCTGGCGCGCCGCCAGCTCGGGCTGAACGGCGCGAAGCTGCGGCTGGACGAAAAACAAGCCGCCGCCGCCGTGGGGCAGATCCGCCTGGCTCAGGCCTGGGCGGAAACGCTCTCCGAGCAATCCCTCATCGCCGCCCAGCTCCTCATCACGCTGGACGACACCGAGGACCGCCGCCGCTACCTCAACGCCCGGGCGACACTTTCCACCCTGCTCTCGCTGGGCTGCGTGCCGGTCATCAACGAGAACGACTCCGTGGCCACGGCGGAAATCCGCTATGGCGACAACGACCGTCTGGCCGCCCGCGTGGCCGAGATGATGCAGGCCGATGTGCTGCTCCTGCTCTCGGATATCGACGGCCTTTACACCGCCGACCCGCGCAAAGACCCCGAAGCCTCGCATATCCCCGTGGTGCCGGTCATCACCCCCGAGATCGACGCCATGGGCGGCGAACCGCCGCCGGGCTACTCCTCGGGCGGCATGCGCACCAAGCTGGTGGCGGCGCATATCGCCACCCAGGCGGGCTGCGCCATGGCCATCGCGCTCGGCAACCGGCCCAACCCGGTCGCGGCCATCTCGCGGGGCGGCAAATGCACATGGTTCCTGCCCACGCCGGAGGGCCGCTCGGCGCGCAAGAGCTGGATTGCCGGACATCTCGCGCCGCAGGGCACATTCACCATCGATGCCGGGGCCGCCAGGGCGCTGGAGAACGGGTCCTCGCTGCTTCCGGCAGGCATCAAGCAGGTGAAAGGCAGCTTCGAGCGTGGCGATCCGGTGGACGTGCTGACCGAGGACGGCACCCGCATCGCGCGCGGCCTCGTCGCCTATTCCAGCACGGAAGCGGCCATCCTGGCCGGGCACCGTTCAGAGGATTTCGAGGCGCTCCTCGGCTTCCGCGGGCGCGATGAGGCGATCCACCGCGACGATCTGGTCTTGTTTTAACGGGCGGGAAAGCCTGCCGCTTTTTTGTAAAAAAGCGGCACCAAAAAACTTTTATTCTTTTTCCGCCGCCCCCTTAATGGCGTGGGCGTGATCGGTAATCCAGTCCGTCAGCGCGAACAGCAGCGACAAACCACCGAACACGACGACGATAATCACCTTCCACAGTAAATCCCGGTCGGTCTCGGTGCCGATCTCAAGATAGCTGCGCAGCAGATCCACCGCCCCGATGACGGTGATGGACCCCAGCAGCTTCAGCTTCAGCTCTGCGAAATCAATCCGCCCCATCCATTCGGGCCTGGAATCCTCCGGGGTAAGCCCGACGCGGCGGACGAAATTCTCATACCCCGAAAAGATCACCAGCACGATCAGGTTCGCGGTCAGCGAGAGGTCGATCAGCGTCAGGGTGAAGATCACCACGGCGTTCTCGCTCATGGTTGCGAGGCCCGGCAGGGTATGCGCGAACTCATAAAGAAAATACCCCACCACGACGGCCAGCAGGCCGAGCATGGCGAGGTAGATGGGAACGGTCAGCCAACGGCCGCCGAACAGAATGGCTTCGATGATACGGGCGAGGGACATGCCCTCACCCTAGCCGGTTACACGTTGAAGCGGAACAGCATCACGTCGCCATCCTTGACGACATATTCCTTGCCTTCGACCTTCAGCTTACCCGCCTCGCGCGCCCCGGCCTCGCCCTTGAAGGCGATGTAGTCGTCATAGCCGATGGTCTCGGCCGCGATGAAGCCGCGCTCGAAATCGCCATGGATGACGCCCGCCGCCCCAGGCGCCTTGGTGCCCTGCACGATGGTCCAGGCGCGGGTTTCCTTCGGCCCCACGGTGAAATAGGTGATCAGCCCCAGCAGCGCGTAACCGGCGCGGATGATGCGGTCCAACCCGCTATCCTCGAGGCCGAGATCGGCGAGGAAGCCCTCGCGGTCCTCCTCCGGCAACTGGCTCACCTCGGCCTCGATGGCCGCGGAGATGATCACATGCCGCGCCCCCTGCGTCGCCGCCATCTCGGCCACGCGCGCGGAGAAGGCGTTGCCCGTGGCGGCCGAGGCTTCCTCGACATTGCACACGTACAGCACGGGCTTGGAGGTCATCAGGTTGAGGCGCTTGACCGCCTCTTCCTCGCCCTTGGGGATGGCGGTGCGAGCGGGCCGGCCGGCCTCGAGCGCCGCGATGATCGGCTCGATCAGCTCCAGCTCGGCGGCGGCGATCTTGTCGTTGCTCTTGGCCTTCTTCTGCAAATTCGGCACGCGCTTGGTCAGGCTCTCGAGGTCCGCCAGCATCAGCTCGGTTTCCACCGTCTCGGCATCGCGGATCGGGTCCACGGAACCTTCGACATGGGTCACGTCCGGGTCCTCGAAGCAGCGCAGCACATGCACGATGGCGTCCACCTCGCGGATATTGGCCAGGAACTGGTTGCCCAGCCCCTCGCCCTTCGAGGCGCCGCGCACCAGACCGGCAATGTCCACGAATTCCAGGCTGGTGGGGACCAGCTTCTGCGACTTGCCGACCTCGGCGAGCCTGCCCAGGCGCTTATCCGGCACTGCCACGCGGCCGACATTCGGCTCGATGGTGCAGAACGGATAATTCGCCGCCTGCGCCGCCACCGTGGCGGTAAGCGCGTTGAACAGGGTGGACTTGCCCACATTCGGCAAACCCACGATCCCGCAATTAAACCCCATGTTTCTGCTCCGTTATGCGCTGCGCGCGATGCGCGTCATGAAATCTTCCGGCTTGCCCTCGGCCAGCAGCGCGGCGTTATCCGCCACGGCGTCCAGGCAGGGCAGCAGCCATTGCTGATCGGCTTTCGAGAAATCGCCCAGCACGTAGCCGGTTACGCGGGCCTTGTCGCCAGGGTGGCCGATGCCAAGACGCACGCGCCAGTACTCCGGCGTGCCTAAGTGCTTATCCATGCTGCGCAGGCCGTTATGCCCGGCATTGCCGCCGCCCTTCTTCACCCGGATCTTGCCGGGCTCCAGGTCCAGCTCGTCGTGGAACACGGCGATATTGGCGGGCTCCACCTTATAAAAGGCAGCCGCCTCCTGCACCGATTCCCCTGAGAGGTTCATGTAGGTCATCGGCTTGAGCAGCAAAATCTTGTGGGTGCCGATCCGCCCTTCGGCGGCCTGCCCCCTAAAACGCGACCGCCACGGGGAAAACCCGTGGCGGAGCGCGATCGTATCGGCTGCCATAAAGCCGATATTATGCCTCTGCCGCGCCATACCCGGTTCCGGGTTTCCAAGGCCAACCCAAAGCAGCATGGCGCGGCAGATACTTCAGTTACTTCTTCTTGCCGCCCTTGCCGGCCTTCGCGGCGGCAGCGGCAGCGGCGGCAGCGGCGTCGGCGGCCAGCTGCTCGGCGGTAACGGTCGGCGGCGCCAGGGTGGCGACGACGAAGTCACGGCCCAGGATCACCGGCTTGCAGTTCTCGGTGCCCTTCAGGTCGTGCCAGCGGACGTTGTCGTTGATGTCCAGCTGAGACAGATCCACCTCGAACTTCTCGGGGATGTGCTCGGCGTCCACCTCGACATCGACCTTGTGGCGCACGATGTTCAGCACGCCACCGCGCTTCAGGCCCGGGCAGACCGCCTCGTTCAGGAAGTGCACGACCACGGACACGCGCACCGGCTCACCGGCGACAAGGCGCTGGAAGTCCACATGCTCGGGCTGGTCGGTGACCGGGTGGAACTGCACGTCGCGCATCAGGGCGCGGGTCTTCTGCCCTTCCACGGAAATCTCATACAGGCGCGAACGCCAGCCGCCGCGCTTCAGCTCGCGGACAACAAAGCGCGGGTCGAGCGCGATCAGCGTCGGCTCCTGCTTCGCACCATAAACAACGGCGGGCACTTTGCCCTCACGCCTCGTCGCCCGCGCCACCCCCTTGCCGGCACGCGAACGCGCAGAGGCCTCAACAACTTCAAAATTGGCCATAATACGCTCCATACAAACAACAAAAGCCGGCCTCCAGGGGTGCCGGCGGGGCGGGGTTTAGCGGCTTTTTCGGCACTTTTCAACAAGTGCGGGGCCGATTAGAGTTTTCCCATGAAAATTGCGCTGTACCAGGGCCCCGGCCTGCTCAACAACGTCCCCGCCTCCTTCACCCTGCTGGACGCCAAGGCGCGGGACGCCAAGGCCCAGGGGGCGGATCTGCTGATCCTGCCGGAGATGTTCCTCTCCGGCTATAATATCGGCGCCGAGGCCGCGAAGGCCCAGGCCGTGACCGCCGAGGGCCTCGCCCCGGCGCGCGAGATCGCCAAGACGCACAACATCGCCCTGGCGTTCGGCTACCCGGAGAAGGTCGGCGAGGACGTGGCCAATTCCGCCGCGCTCATCGGGCCGGATGGCGAGATCCTGCTCAACTACCGCAAATCGCATTTGTTCGGCGATCTGGACCGCGCGATGTTCAGGTCCGTCGGCACGGAATTCCCCGTGGCGGAGCTGAACGGGCTGAAATTCGGCCTGCTGATCTGCTACGACATCGAGTTCCCCGAGCCCGCCCGGCGCCTCGCCTTGGCGGGGGTGGATGTGCTGCTCATCCCCACAGCGCAGATGGAGCCCTACGAACAGGTGGCCCGCCACGTATTGCCCGCCCGCGCCTATGAAAACCAGTTCTACACCGCCTACGCCAATCATTCGGGCGAGGAGAACGGGCTCGGCTATATCGGCCTCTCCAGCATCTGCGGCCCGAATGGCACGATCCTGGCTTTTGCCGGGCGGGACGAGGAGATGCTCTTCGCCGAGATCGACCCCGCGCATCTGGCCGCCGTGCGCGCCGCCGATCCGTTCTTTAAAGACCGCCGCCCGGAGCTGTACGGGACATTAGCGCAGCCGAAATAAATATTAATTGCATTCTGGCTTTCCCCTGCCCCATATTGGAAAAAACAGAAAAGGGAATAGCCATGAATGTAAAGCAGATCCTGCGTAACAAGCCGCCGGGCTTCGTCTCTGTCGCGCCGGAGGACCGTATCACCACCGTGCTCTCGATCCTGGCGGATCGTGGGATCGGCGCCGTGCTGGTGCTGGATAATGGCCGCCTCGCCGGGGTGCTGAGCGAGCGCGACATCGTGCGCAGCCTGGTGGAGAATGCCCAAGAGACCCTGGACATGACCGCCGCGTCGCTGATGACGCCCAACCCCACCACCGCCTCGCCGGAGACCACCGTGGAGCAGGCGATGGAGCTGATGACCAACGGCCATTTCCGCCATCTGCCGGTCATGGAAAACGGCATCCTCACCGGCCTCGTCAGCATTGGCGACATGGTGAAGGCCCGCATCGACCAGTGCCAGTACGAGGTGGACTCGCTGCGCAATTACGTGACAGGCAGCGTTTCCACCCACGCACCCGCAGCCCAATAAAAATGTGGGATGCTGGCGCGCGGCCTCGGCATCCCGCCACGTTCAACCCAGCCGCTTGATGTAAGTCATTGACTCCCGCGGCATGCGCGCCTTTTGTTAGCGCATTCCAGCGACTTATCGGTTCAGATGCACAAGTTTCTTGCCAAATGTGACGAAGCCCTCGCCGAAATCTCTGCCCAGGGGCGCTACCGGCGCTTCGTGGCGCTGGAGAAACTGGTCGAGACCTTTCCCTATTACCGCGTGACCATGGAGGGCAAAACCAGGGATATCCTGGTCTGGTCCACCAATGATTATCTCGGCATGGGCACCGACCCCGTGGTCATCGAGGCCGCGATCGACGCCGCGCGCAACTACGGCGCGGGTGCTGGCGGCACGCGCAACATCGCCGGCTCCAGCCCCATCCATGTGGCGCTGGAGGAGGAACTCGCCGATCTGCACGGCAAGGATGCTGCCCTGCTCTTCACCTCGGGCTATGTCTCCAATCAGGCCAGCCTCACCGCCATCCTCAACTCCCTGCCCGACTGGCATGTGTTCTCCGACGCGCAGAACCACAATTCCATGATCGTCGGCATCAAGGGCGGCAAACAGGCCACGGTGCATATCTTCAAGCATAACGACATGGCGGATCTCGAACGCCTGCTCGCCGAGGCCCCGGCCGATGCGCCGAAGCTGATCGCCTTCGAGAGCGTGTACTCCATGGATGGCGACATCGCCCCGCTGGCCGAGATCTGCGACCTCGCCGACAAGTACAACGCGCTCACCTATCTGGATGAAGTTCATGCCGTGGGCATGTACGGCCCGCATGGCGGCGGCGTGTCCGAGCGCGACGGCGTGGCTGACCGCATCACCATCATCGAGGGCACGCTGGCCAAGGCCTATGGCTGCCATGGCGGCTACATCACCGGCGATTTCAAGGTGCTGGATTATATCCGCTCGGTCGCCGCCGGGTTCATCTTCACCACTGCCCTGCCGCCGCCCACCGTGGCCGCGGCGCTGGCCTCGATCCGCTCCCTGCGGCAAGACGCAGCCCGCCGCGCGCTGCTGTTCAACCGGGCGGAGACGCTGAAGGCCAAATTCGCCGCCGCCGGGCTGCCGGTGATGCCGAGCACCAGCCATATCGTGCCGCTGATGATCGGCGACGCCGCCAAGGCGACCGCCGTCTCCATGCGGCTGATCCGCGAGTTCGGCAT
>DAIDJU010000028.1 GCA_027451225.1 Acidocella sp.
CAGGGCCAGCGCATGCCCGCCAGCGTCCGGTTGACCAGCGGGCCGAAGATCATGTCCATGAGCATGCTGGCGGCACTTTCCGGGTCGCTGATGGCAATGTCGCCGCGCTCGCAATGGTAGCGCAGCCACCCTGCCAGCTCGGCTTGCAGCTTGTCCCGCCCGTACCGGTGGGCAATGTCGGCGAGTTCCGGGAATTGCTGCGCCTCCAGCCGCGCGAGCTGGATCAGCGCCATGCGCTCGCGGTCGGCCTCATCGTCGATATCGATGCGGAACACCTTCTCCAGCGCCTCGGGCAAGGGCAGGGCGTGGTAGCTTTCCTGCAAATCCAGCATCGCCTGCCGGTGCGCCTCCACCACGGCGGTGAACAGCCCGCATTTGCCCTCGAACAGCCGGTAGAGCGTCTGCTTGGAGATATGGCAGGCGGTGGCGATATCCTCGGTTGTGGTCCGGCCGTAACCGTTGGAGACGAAGAGCTGGCGCGCCTGCTCCACGATGCAGGCGCGCTGCTGGTCGTCAGGCGCGGTCTTCGGTCTGCCGCGCTTACGTTCGCTGCATTGCGTCATCTCGGCTAAAACTAGACCCTATTACGATGTGTTTCGGCCAACCATCTTGACATTTCTGGTGCCTCCCCCAGATATTGGTACCATCAAGTACCATAATATTCCGGATAAGTACATGTCTCTTTGGGCCAGGGTTGCTTCACCCCGTTTTTTTGCTGCGCCGAAATCCTCCCGCATGAGGTGGGCGGCGGGGCTGCTCGGGCTCACCGCGCTTGCCGGTTGCGGCAAGCAGCAGGCCGCCCCGCCGCCGCCGGTGCAGGCGGGGGTGCTCACCGTGCATACCCAGCCCATCACCCGCACCACGGATCTGCCGGGCCGCACCTCCTCGGTGATGATCGCCCAGGTCCGCCCGCAGGTGAACGGCGTGATCCTCAAGCGCATGTTCGTCGAGGGCAGCGACGTGAAGGCGGGCCAGCAGCTCTACCAGATCGACCCCGCCCCCTATCAGGCCACGTATGATTCCGCCGTGGCCCAGCTCGCCCATGCCGAGGCGGAGTTGGCCACCGACCAGGCCAAGGCCGAGCGCTACAAGCCGCTGGCCGCCGCCCAGGCCGTGAGCCAGCAGGATTACGACGACGCCGTGGCCGCCGAACTCGAGGCGAAGGCCGACATCGCCACCGCCAAGGCGGCGATCGAGTCCGCCCAGGTCAATCTGCGCTACACCAAGGTGCTCTCGCCCATTACCGGCACCATCGGCGCCTCTACCTATACCGAGGGCGCGCTGGTCACCGACGGCCAGACCGACCCCCTAGCCACGGTGACGACGCTCGACCCCATCTATGTGGACGTGAACCAGCCCACCGCCACGCTGTTGCGGCTGAAGCAGGAGCTGGCTTCCGGCCAGTTGCAGGCCGCCAGCGACGGCACCGTGCCGGTAACGCTCCAGCTCGAGGACGGCAGCGCCTACACGCTCACCGGCAAGCTGGAATTCTCGCAGGTCTATGCCGATGAGAGCACCGGCACGGTGATGCTCCGCGCCATCTTCGCCAACCCGCAGCATCTGCTGCTGCCGGGCATGTACGTGCATGCCGAGCTGGTGGAGGGCGTGAACACGCAGGGGCTGCTGGTGCCGCAGGTCGCCGTCTCCCACAACACCCATGGCGACGCCGTGGTGATGGTGGCGGACAAGGACAACAAGGTCTCCCAGCGCGTGATCCAGACCGGCCCGGCCATTGGCCAGGACTGGGTGGTGAATGGCGGGCTCAAGCCCGGCGAGCGCGTGGTGGTGGACAATCTGCTCAACGTCCAGCCCGGCATGACCATCACCCCCGTGCCCGAAGACCTCAGCGCCGCGTCCAGCGGCGGTAACTGACCCCGAAGGCGGAAAAGCTCATGTCACGCTTCTTTATCGACCGCCCGGTCTTCGCCTGGGTGCTGGCGCTCATCCTCATGCTCGGCGGGGCCATTCAGGTTCTGTCGATGGCCATCGCCCAATACCCGAGCATCGCCCCGCCGCAGATCGCCATCACCGGCACCTATGCCGGCGCTTCTGCGGAGACGGTGACGGACACGGTCGTCCGCCCGATCCTGCAGCAGATGAACGGTCTGGACGGGCTGGAATACATCTCCGCCAGCACGCAATCCAACGGCGTGTTCGAGGTCGACCTCACCTTCGTGCAGGGTACGGACCCGAACATCGCCCAGGTGCAGGTGCAGAATAAGCTCTCCCTCGCCGAGCCGAGCCTGCCCAGCGAGGTGACGAGCGTGGGCCTGCGCGTCGTCAAGGCGACGAAGAACTACATGCTCATCATCGGCCTGGTCTCCACCGATGCCAGCATGACCGCCTATGACATCTCGGACTACATCGCCTCGCATATGCGCGATCCGCTGACGCGTATCCCCGGCGTGGGCGACTATGTGCAGTTCGGCTCCGAATACGCGATGCGCATCTGGGTCGATCCGGGCAAGCTGTATAATTACGGCCTGACCGTGCCGGATGTGGTGAGCGCCGTCGCCGCGCAGAACGTGCAGGTGCCGGCTGGCGAGTTGGGCGGTCTGCCCTCCACCGGCGAGCAGCGCCTGGACGCCACCATCATCGGCCCCACGCGCTTCGAAACGCCGGATCAGTTCAAGAACATCCTGCTCAAGGTGGAGCAGAGCGGCGCGCAGGTGCGGCTCAAGGACGTCGCCCGCGTGGAGCTGGGGGCGGACAGCTACTCCGTGGCGGGCCTGTATAACGGCAAGCCCGCCAGCGGCTTGGCGCTCAAGCTGGCGACGGGCGCCAACCAGCTCACCACCGAGGCCGCGGTGAAGGCCGAGGTGGCGGTGCTGGCCAAGAACCTGCCGCCGGGGCTGCAAGTGGTGTACCCGATGGACACCGAGCCCTACATTCTCCTCTCCATCGAGGAGGTGGTGAAGACGCTGCTCGAAGCCATCGCCCTGGTGTTCGTGGTGATGCTGATCTTCCTGCAGAATTTGCGCGCCACGCTCATCCCCACCATCGCCGTGCCGGTGGTGCTGCTGGGCACGTTCATCGTGCTTTCCGCGATGCACTACTCCATCAACACCCTCACCATGCTCGCCATGGTGCTGGCCGTGGGCCTGTTGGTGGACGACGCCATCGTGGTGGTGGAAAACGTGGACCGGCTGATGCACGAGCGCGGGCTCTCGCCCAAGGAGGCCGCGCGTCAGTCCATGGACGAAATCTCCGGCGCGCTGGTCGGCATTGCCCTGGTGCTCTCGGCGGTGTTCCTGCCCATGGCCTTCTTCGGCGGCTCCACGGGTGTGATTTACCGGCAGTTCTCCGTCACCATCATCTCGGCCATGACGCTCTCTGTGCTGGTGGCGCTGATCTTCACCCCGGCCCTCTGCGCCACCCTGCTCAAGCCCCCGGCGGCCGACGGCTCGCACGGCACCAAGGGCTTCTCGGGCTGGTTCAACCGCGGGTTCGACATCACGCGCCGCCGCTATCTCAGCGGCGTGGGCGGCATGTCCCGGCATTTGCGCCGGTCCATGGTGGGCTTCCTCGTCATCACCGGCCTCGCCGTGGTGCTGTTCACCAAGATGCCCACGGGCTTCCTCCCCGATGAGGACCAGGGCGTGCTGTATGGCCAGGTTGTGCTGCCCCCCGGCTCCACCGCCGCGCAAACCGCCGCGGTGAACGCGCAGCTGCGCGATTATCTGGAGAAGAACGACAGCTCCATCATCAATGCCGTGTTCACCGCCACCGGCTTCAGCTTCGCCGGTCAGGCGCAGAGCCAGGGGTTCGTCGTCATCCGCATGAAGCCCTGGGACGACCGCCCGGATGAGTGGCAATCCGTCTCCGCCCTGGCGGCGCGGGTGAACCAGCATTTCGCCGCCAGCCGGGATGGGCGGGTGATCATCTTCCAGCCCCCGCCGGTGCTGGAACTGGGCAACGCCACGGGCTTCGACCTTGAGTTGGAGAATGTCGGCAATCTCAGCCATGCGGACTTCCTGGCCGCGCGCAACCAGTTCCTGGGCATGGCGGCGCAGGACAAGCTGCTGACCGCCGTGCGCCCCAACGGGTTGGACGACGCGCCGCAATACCTGCTCAACGTGGACCGCGAGAAGGCGGAGTCGATGGGCGTCACGATCGACGACATCAACACCACCATCCAGGGCGCGCTGGCCTCGGAATACGTGGACCAGTTCATGTATGCCGGGCGCGTGAAGCATGTGTACGTGCAGGGTGCGGTGGATTCGCGCATGCTGCCGAGCGATCTCGGTCTCTGGTATTTGCGCAACAGCGCCGGCGGCATGGTGCCGTTCGACACGTTCGTCTCCGGCAGTTGGACCACCGGGCCGCAGAAGGTGGAAACCTATAACGGCCAGACCTCCTACGAGATCCAGGGCCAGCCCGCACCCGGCGTGAGCAGCGGCACCGCCATGGCCGAGATCAAGAAGCTGGTGGCCAAGCTGCCGCCGGGGGTGGGCATGGAATGGACCGGCCTCTCCTACGAGCAGATGAAGGCCGGCGCCCAGACCGGGCAGCTTTACGCCATCTCGGTCATCGTCGTGCTGCTCTGCCTGGCGGCGCTGTATGAGAGCTGGGCGATTCCGGCGGCGGTGATGATGGTGGTGCCGCTTGGCATTCTCGGCGCCATCATGGCCACGCTGCTGCGCGGCCTCGCCAACGACGTGTACTTCCAGGTGGGCCTGCTCACCACCATGGGGCTGGCCACGAAGAACGCCATTCTCATCGTGGAGTTCGCCAAGGCGTTCTACGAACAGGGCGAGACGCTGGTTCAGGCGGCGCTGCACGCGGCGCAGGAGCGCCTGCGGCCAATCCTGATGACGTCCATCGCCTTCGTTTTCGGCACTTTCCCGCTGGCCATCGCCACCGGGGCGGGGGCGGCCAGCCGCATCGCCATCGGCACCGCAGTGGTGGGCGGCATGGTCACCGCCACGGTGCTGGCTATTTTCTTCGTGCCGGTGTTCTTTATCGGCGTGCTGAAGTTCTTCAAGGTACAGCCGCACAAGCCGGACGATGACGCGCCGGCGGGAGGCAAGGCATGAATATCCGCCGTCTGGCAACGCTCGGCACGGCCCTGATCGGGCTGACCGGGTGCAGCTTCATCCCCGACTATCACCGCCCGGCCCTGCCGGTGGCGGCGCAATACCCGGTGGGCGATAACGGAGCCAAGGGCCCCGCCGCCGCCGATCTCGGCTGGCGGGATTTCTTCACCGATCCCGCCTTGCAGCAACTCATCGCGCTCAGCCTGCAAAACAACCGCGACCTGCGTGTCTCCATCCTGAACGTGAAGGCCGCTCAGGCGCAGTACCTCTCGGACCGCGCCAGCCTGTTCCCCACGCTGGACGCCACAGCCGGGCTGGACCGCCAGCACACCCCGGGCGGGCTGCAATTCAGCCAGGGCAGCACCTCCGCCGCCAGCGACCTGCGTGAATACAGCCTGGGCGTCGGCGCCGTCTCCTGGGAGCTGGACCTGTTCGGCAGCATCCGGGCCAAGGCCAAGGCGGCGCAGGAGACTTACCTGAGCGACGTTTATACCCGCCAGAGCGCGCAGATCTCGCTGGTGGCTGAAGTCGCCTCCGAGTATCTCACCTGGCTGGCGGACCGTGAATCCCTGACCATCGCGCAGACCACGGCGGCTGATGACACGGCCTCGCTGAAACTGGTGCAGATGGAGCTGGCCCACGGCACCGCCACGGCCATGGACGAAGCCCAAGCCGAATCCAGCCTGGACACGGCGAACGCCAATGTCGCCGCCTATACCCGCCAGGTGGCGCAGGACATGGACCAGCTGGTGCTGCTCGTCGGCGCACCGCTGCCGCAGGATCTGCTCGACCGCATGAACCAGGTGGCCGGGTTGCAGACGGAGCCCGGCTTGCAGCCGCTGCCCGCGGGCCTGCCCTCCGACCTGCTGTTCCGCCGCCCGGATATCATGGCCGCCGAGCATACGCTGCTTGCGGCGAACGCAAATGTGGGTGCGGCGCGTTCGGCCTTCTTCCCCAAGATCACCATCACCGCCGATGGCGGCACCGCCAGCAGTGGCTTGCAGCATCTGTTCGGCGCGGCCACGGGGGCGTGGCTGTTCCAGCCGGACATCACGGTGCCGATCTTCGCCGGCGGGCAGAACCTCGCCAATCTCGATTACGCCAAGGTCGAGAAGCGCATCGAGATCGCTACTTACGAAAAGACGATCCAGTCCGCTTTTCACGATGTCTCCGACGCCCTGAACGCGCGCGATACTTATGTAAGTGAGATGGCGGCCGAACAGGCGCTGGTGGATGCCGACAGCCGCTACTACAAGCTGGCCACCATGCGCTTCAACGCCGGGATTGATAATTATCTGAACGTGCTGACGGCCAATAACTTGCTGCTGACAGCGCGCCTGACCCTGGTGAGCCTGCAGCTTTCCGCCTTGCAGAACAGCATCACGCTCTACAAGGCACTGGGCGGCGGCTGGCTGGAGCACACCGCCAGCGGCGGCGCGTAAGCCTCAGCGCCCCGGCGGGCCGAACAGCCGCGTGGCGGCGCGTTCGGCCTGGGCGAGGTAAGCCGCGTTCAACGCTTTGGTGTGGGAATGGTAGTCGCCGATGGCGGGCAGTAGCGCGCCATGCGTCTCGGCGAGATAGGCGCGCAAGATCAGCGCGGCGGCGGCGATGTTGAAGCATGGATCACTGATAAGCCTTTGCCGGGTTTCGTCTTGGCTCAGCCGGGCACGCGCGGCCAAAGCGGGGAGCCAGATGGTATTCACCTGCATCGCGCCCAGATCCTCGGTGCCATTGGCATCCGCCCGCGCCATGCCCACGCTCCCGCCCTCGATGCTTTGAATCACCGGCAGCACGCGCGGCGGCAGGCCGGTGGCGGCGGAGACCGCGAGCATGCATTTGAGGTACAGAATCATCATTCCCGGTTTCATCCGCTGGGCCACGATGATATAGCCCGGCGCATTACAACGCGCAGCGGGTTGTCATGTGTGTCACGAAACTGTCAAACAATACCATCAATCTTTCAAATCGTTCAGATAAGGAGTCGGGCTTCACGCTGCTGGAGCTGCTGGTCGTCATCGTCATTCTCGGCCTGCTCATCGGGCTCGTGGCCCCCGCCGTGCTGCGTCAGCTCGGCCATGCGAAGGATTCGATCGCGCAGCAATCCATCCAGCGCATCGGCTCGGTGCTGGATCTCTATAAGCTCGACAATGGCAGCTACCCGGATAGCAGCCAGGGCCTGCAAGCCCTCATCACCAAGCCGGACGGCGTGGAGAGCTGGGCCGGGCCGTATCTGAAAAGCGGCGATGCGCCGCTCGACCCCTGGGGGCACCAGTATCTTTACGTGTCGCCCTCTACCCGCCCAGGGCTGGATTACGATCTCTGCTCGCTAGGCAGTGCGGATAAGCAAGGCCAGCCCGGCGATCCAGGGTTGATCTGCAACCATTAAGGCCCCGCGCCGTCCCCCATCGCCAGCAGCTTGAACGGCACAGGCGCATCCGCGCCTTGCAGGCTGACGATAGCGTAGCGCCGCACGCCCGATTTCGTTTCCGCCGTAATTGCGGCGACCGGAAAGCTGCCGCTATAGCCCGCGACATTTCCCTGGCCTGAAAGCGTGAGCGCACGGCGCACCAAAGCGTCGGCTTGCGCGGCGTCGGGGTCGCCGCTCTGGTACAGGCTCATCTCCGGCAGCGCGCAGCGCAGCAGCGGCGGGGACATGCCCAGCACATCGGCAAGTTCGCTGAGATCGGCAAAGGGTTTTCCAGGCGGCGCATAGGCCATGCCGGCGCGCTGGTAGCTCTCATGCAGCGCCGCCGCGGCCTGTTTCGTCAGTGCTGGCGCGCGCCAGGCGATGATCGCGTTCGCCAATTGCTGCGCGGCGTCGGGCTGCGCGCCGCAGGCCAGCATCAGCCCGGCAAGCAGGGGGGTAGAGGCGAGATTGGGGTTGATCCTGCCGCCCAGGCTTTCCACCCGCACAGTGCCCCCCGCCAGTTGGTGCGCCACGCCATCGGCCGCCCAATGCTCCCCGCCTTGCGAGAGCGAATGATAGATCGCTTCATAGATCGCGCCATCAGCCTGCGCGCTGGCGGCGGCCCCCGCGCGCAGATTGGCCGCCAGCCGCACGGCGGACCGCCCCGAGGCCGCAAGCTCGCTGATCAGCAGCCCCAGCAGCACCAGGCTCCACAGCACGATCAGCAGCGCGAAGCCGCGATCGCGCGTCCGGTTCACTGCGTCACGCGGTTTTCCAGCCGCAGATTCGGATCATCGCTGTTGTCCGTTGGCGTGTTCCGCAACGCGCCCGGCACCGCCGCGGCCTGCGGCAAGGCCTGCTGCATGTCCTCGGTCAGGTCCAGCGCCTGCTGCTGCGTGCGGATCACATGCGGCGTGATCAGCACCAGCAATTCCTGCTTGGTGCGGCTGTTGTTCTGCGTGCCAAACGCAGCGCCGATCCAGGGGATGTTCTTCAGCCCCGGCACGCCACTATTCTCGTGCGAATCATTATCCGAGATCAGTCCAGCGAGGCCCACGGTCTGTCCATCCTGAATGGCCACGCGCGAGGTGACGGCGCGCTCGGTAAAGGTGGGGGAGTTGAGGCCCGTGGTGGTCACGGTAGGGGAGACGCCGCTCACCTCCTGGTCGATATCCATGGTCACCAGCCCATCCGCGCCGACATGCGGGGTAACATGCAAGATCACGCCGGTATCGCGATAGTTAATGGAGTCGATCACCGCCGAGTTGGATTGCGTGCTCTGCGAGGTTTCGCTGAGATAGGGCACGCTGTCGCCCACTTGCAGGCTGGCGGCTTGGCCGTCCAGCACCATCAACTCCGGCGAGGAGAGCACCCGCACCTTGGTCACCGATTGCAGCGCCGAGATGGTGAAGGCGTTATTGCCCGCGCCTGAGAGCACGAAGCCGGGGAAGGTGCTGTCCATCGCCGCCGTGGTGGCGGTGGTGAGCACGGTATTGATGTCGCCGTTCTTGAAATAATACTGCGTGCCGTATTTCAGCGCGCCGGTAAGTTCCACCTCGGCGATGGTCGCGTCGATCCGCACTTCCAACGGCATGATATCAATCTTGCTGAGCATGCCTTCAATCTGCGCGTCCTCGGTGGTGGTGGCGTAGACGAGCAGCGAGTTGTTCGGAATATCGGGGATGATGCGGATGCCCGATTGCGTGTCCCCGCTGCTGTTGCCGGTGGAGGAGAGCGGGCCAAGCAGGGCAGAGGCGCCCGAGGTGCTGGCGCTTTGCGTGGCGCTGGCGGTGGAGGATGTGCCGGTGCCGTTGCTGCTATTGGCGCTCGAGACGTCGGAGGTGCCGCTGGAACTGGTGATCTCGCTGTTCGCGCCACTGTTATTGGTGCTCGAGGACGTTCCGTTCGTGCTGCTGCTCTGTGTGCTCGGCGTGCCCGTGGCGGCTGCGCTGGGCTGGGCGGTCACGGCATCGGGCGTGAAGGCTTGTTGCAGCAGATAAGCGGCATCGTTGGCCCGGCTGTTGCGCAGGTAATAAACATGCCAGCTGCGCACGGTCTCCGTTTGCACCTGGGCGAGCACGCCGTACACGCGCGCGGCATCGTTGAGGTAGCTCTGCGCGCGGGCGATCACCAGCACGGCGCTGATGCGCGTGAGCGCCACGACGCTCACCGGGGGGGCGCCCTTGGCGGCGGTGTCGGTGTTTTTGGCCAAAGCGGCGGTGAAGGCGTCGGCGAAGTCCTTGGCGTCGCCGCCGGTTACGGGGAACAGCTCGTAGGATTGCCCGGCCAGGGAATCCACGTCGAAGGCCTGGACCAGTCCGGTGAGCGCGGCGCGGGCCGCCGGGTCGCCCTGGATGATGAGGGCATTGCGTGACGGGTCGGCGGTGAGGGTGCCGCCTTTGGTGACGTAAGGCTGCAACATGCTGGCCAGCGGCTGAGCCGCGGCATAGCGCAGCGGCAGCACCTCGGCCCCGCCCATGGCTGGGCTGGTGGCCAGTGCCGCGCCGGACTGATCGGCGGGCATCACCCGGTACAGCCCGTTGCTCTGCACCAGTACGGCGTTGTTCTGCGCCAGCATGGTTTGCAGTGTGGGCAGCACCTGGTCCTGGGTGAGCGGGGTGACGGTATGCAGCGTCACCGTCCCGTTCACCGTGGGGTCGATGGTGTAGTTCACATGCAGGATATTCCCCAGCACCTGGGCCACGACGGCGCGGATATCGGTGTCGGCGAAGTCGAAATTGATATCCCCGCCCTGGCCTCCGGCGATGCTGGCCACAGCGCCGTTCTGGGGGGCGTTTGCGCCATAGCTGGCGCTGGGGCGCGGCGGTGGGGGGAGGGCTGTCACCGGACCGTCGATGCGCGAGGGCGGGGCGAGCGAGGCGGACGGCGCCAGGGAGCTGGCGGCCAGTGGCGTGGGCGCGGTTATGGGCTGGCTGGCGCAGGCGCCGAGCAGCAGGAAGGCGGGTATGGAAATATATTTACGCATTAGGAATTGCTACCGGTGCCCGTGGGAGCGGGGGAGGTGGTGATGAATTGCGGATGCAGGGTGAGCGGCCCGGCCGGGCCGTCCAGCCGCACGGCATCGGGCAGGATGTCGCGCACCCGGTAGCCGCCGATGCTGCCGCCCTCGCCGATGATTTGCGGCTTCTGCCCGTCGGCGGCGAAGATGGCGCTGCGCACCCCATCCGTGACGATGATGGCCGAGAGCCGGGGCAGCCCGCCATCCTCGCCGCCCTGGTCAGCCGGGCGGCGGCTGGGGTCGAAGAGCGGGCGGGCCAGCGCGGTGGCGCTCCATTGGCCGATGGCCGCGCCGGGCTGGGCGGCAGCACGGCTGACGCCGGGCGAAGGCAGGGGCAATGGCGCAGCGCCGGGCAGCGGCAAGGCCAGCTCGGCCAGCAGCAGCATGCCCAGCAGCGCGGCGAGGGCGCTCCAGTGCCGGAGGGTCATGTGCCGCTCCCGGCGCGGAAGCCACTGACGGTGAAATTGGCCTGCATCGGCACGGGCTGGCCAGGGGCGGGCGGGTTGCCGGGGGTGATGGCGATATCCCCCGCCACCATGCTGGGCTGGGCCGTGTCGATGGCCTGGAGCAGCGCCACCAGCACCGGCCAGGGGGCGGTCACGCTCACCTGCATGGCGATGCGCCGCAGCGCTCCGGCGGGCTGGGCGGTGAGCAGGGCGGCGCTGTCCAGGCTGGTGCCCGCCTGGGTGGCCAGGGCTTGCAGGGCGGATTGCAGATTGGCCCCGGCGATGGCGTCCGTAGTCCCGGCGAGCAGCACGGCATCCCCCGCCGCCGCCCCGCCGGTTGCGGCCAGCTCGGCGCGCAAGGCGGGGATCTCGCGGCCAAGTGCGGCCATGTGGGCGGCTTCCTCGCGCTGCTGCGCCAGTTCGGCGGCGCGGTCCTGGTACCAGCCCAGCAGTGGGGCGAGCACCGCCAGCCAGGCCAGCAGCAGCGCCGCCGCCAGCATGCCCAGCGCCAGGGCTTGGCCGCGCCGGCCTTCCGGCAGGTTCAGCAGCGCTTCCGTCACGGCCCCACCGTGGCGTGCAGCGAGAACAGATCCGCCTTGCCATCCGCCGTGCGGGTGACGGGGGCGGTGAAGCCCGGATCATGCAGCCCCGGCACGGCGGAGAGCAGCCCGATCAGCTTTGCTGCGTTGCCGGATTGGCCGTCGATGGTGAGGTCGCCGGATTTCAGCGTGAGGTCGGCGAGCCAGGTGTCGTCGGGCAGGGCGTTGGTGAGCAGCGCCAGCACGCGCAGTGCATCGCCCCCCTGGCGCGCGGCGGCAACGGCCCCGCGCCCCGAGGCCGTGACGGCGAGCTGGTGCCGCAAGTCCATGGCGATGCGGGCCTGCGGCGTGGCGTCGGCAATGGCCTGGGCGGCGGCGCCGAGGGCGATCTGCTGGCGGATGAACGGCGCGGCGAAGCACAGGATAGCCAGAACAGCGCAGGCAAAGCGCATGTAATGCCGCCGCTCGTGGCGTTGCCGGGTGAGTTCGATGCGCCCCTCTCCGGTCTCGATGCAGCCCGGCCGCAGGTTCAACCCCGCCAGCCAAGCCAGCAGCGCCTCCACCGGGGCCTTGGGCGCAAAGGTCAGGCGCAGATTTACCCGCCCACGCGGTTTGTCCGGGCGGATTTGCGAGATGCCCCAGACCAGCTCCCCGGCGGTGAAGGGGGTGAGGCGGTCCATCTCGAAGCCCAGCACGGTTTGCAGGTCGCGTAGCGCGGCATAGGGCAGGGCGACCTCCCGGCTCAGCGCCAGTCCGCGCGGCAGGCGCAGGGCGGTGGGCAGGCGGGCGGCCTCCGGTGCTGGGGCTTGCAGCCCGTGCAGCAGGCGCTCATGCCCATCCCGGCGCAGTTTCAGGCGGCCCTGCGGTGTTTCCTCCAACTCGTCGATCTCGACGATCAGGCTCTCCTGCGCCGCCACGCGCCGGGCGAGGGAGGGGGGCAGCAGGGCGCGCAGCTGAGCCGCCCACCAAGCGAAAAGCGAGGCGAGCATCAGGGCTGAGGCCGCGTGGCCTGAGACGGATTCATGGCGGCTCGTTAAGCTGTCCATGCAGCCGTGAACAATGAAGCTTTGGAGTCATTGCCCGGTATTCACGGGAGCGGCGATCAGGTCTGGCCAGTCATGTCCGTCGGCAAAACGCAGATGGATGCGCACCAACAGCGGCAATCCCTGGCCTGACCATTTGCTGCTCCAGGCGGGGGGCGCGCCGTCTTGCGGTGTCAGATAGCTCAGCCGCATCTCCTCCACGCCGGCCGCCAGCGTCTCCAAGGCCAAGGGCGGCGCGGGGCGGAGTGGAATCCCCGCCGCATGCGGGGTGGCGCTGAGCATCAGCGTGCCGTCCGCCCCGGGCTGGATGGCGATATCCGCCAGCCCCCGCAACCCGCCAGCCCCCTGGGGCAGACGGGTGGTAAAGGCCAGCCCGCCGATGCGCCCGGTCATGCTGCCGGGCACGGCCTGGGCGATCATGTCCCGCAGCGCCGTATCCACCGCCGCCATGTCCTGCGGTCCGGCGATATGCCGTTCGCTGCCCGACCATGCGGCGAGGCCGAAGCGCCAGCTCTGCGCCAGCCCGGCCATCACCAGCCCGAACACCACCAGCGCCACCAGCATTTCCAGCAGCGTGTAACCCGCTTCGCGCCGGGTCATGGGGTGGGGGCCACGCGCTGGGTGGCCAGCGTCACCGCACGGCCGCCGAAACGCTCGGTCAGGCGCACGGCGTAGAGCGTGATCTGCCCGTTGGATTGCGCGGGTGCGATGCTCATCTCCCAGGAGAAGCCGCCGCCATCGTCCCCGCTTGTGCGGCCGGGTTGCAGCGGGGTGAGCGGCCCGAGGGCGGCGAGGCGCGATTGCGCGCGGGCCAGCGCCTCCTGATAGCGCGCGGCGGTGAGTGTCTGCGCCGAGGCGTTGAACGCCACCTGATACAGCACCAGCGAGGCCAGGGCGGCGATGACGAAGGCCACCATCACCTCCAGCAGGGTGAAGCCGGACTCAGGGTGCATCGGTGCTCACGCGCCCGGTCAGCCAGTCGGCGCTGACGGCGATCTGCCGCTCGCCATCGGCCAGCGTTATGCGCCCGCCGTTGGAACTGCCATCGGGCAGGAAGACGAGACCGCCGGGCGGGAATTGCGCCGTTACGCCGAGCCAGCCCGGCAGCGGCGGTTGGGTGAACGCAACCGCCTGTCCGGTAGCGATGGCGAGGCCACGGTCCTGGCGCATGGTGGCGGCGATCCGCCGCGCCGCCGCCTGGGTTTGCAGCCAGCGGTCATGCGGCGGGCCGGAGGCGGCGAGCAGCCCCAGCGCCAGCCCCATCACGGCGATGACCACCAGCATCTCCAGCAGCGTGAAGCCCGCTTCACTGCGCGATGTCATTGAGGCTCAGCATGGCCAGCAGCAGGGAGGAGACGATCCCCGCCACCGCCGCACCCATGAGGATGGTGATGGCGGGCACCAGCAGCGCCACGAGCCGTTGCAAGGCGAGGCGCGTGCGGTCCTCGTGCATGTCGGCGGCGCGCAGGGCCAGCGGGCCGAGCTGGGCGGTTTCCTCGCCCAGGCGCAGCAGATGCACGAGGCGCGGCGGGAAACACCCGGCCTGTTGCAGCGCGCGGGCCATGCCCTGGCCGGTCTTGGCGCTTTCCGCCGCCACCGCCACGGCCGCCTGCGCGGCGCGGTTGCCCAGAACGTCCTGTGTCATGGTGAGGGCGGGCAGCAGCGCCACGCCATTGGCCAGCAGCAGCCCCAGCGTACGGGCGAAGCGCGCGGCCAGAACCTCGCGCGTCAGCCCGCCGATGATGGGCAGACGCAGCACCAGCCTGTCCGCCAGCAGGCGCGGGGCAGGGCGTTGCAGTACGGCGCGCAGGCCAAAGGCCAGCGCCAGCACGGCCAGCAGGGCGTAAGGCGCGCTGGCCGAAACAGCTTGCCCGAGGGCCAGCAAAAACGCGGTGGAGGCGGGCAGGGCCACGCCGTTCTGCGCGAAGAGCGGCACGAATTGCGGCAGCACCTGGGTGAGCAGCAAGGCGATGGAGCCGATGGCCGCCACCAGCAGGATCGCCGGGTAGATCATGGCCGATTGCACGCTGGCGGCGAGGCTCCGCTGGCGCTCCAGCAGCCCGGCTAGACGCTCCAGCGTGGCGGCAAGCTGCCCGCCCGCCTCGCCCGCGCGCACCAGCCCGGTATAGAGGCGCGGAAAACTCTTCGGCTCGCGTTGCAGCGCGGCGGTGAGGGCGGCGCCGTCGCGCACCGAATCCCGCACCCGGCCCAGCACGGCGGCCACGCGGCGGTTGGGGGCTTCCTCGGCCATCAGCCGCAAGGCGCGGTCCAGATCCTGCCCGGCGGCCAGCAATGTCGCCAGTTCGCGCGTGGCCTCGGCCAGCTCCACCCGCCTCAGCGCGCCGCTGCCCAGTTCCAGCCGCAGCCAGGCGGGCAGGTGCCGCTCCGGGGTGATGGCGAGCACCATCGCGCCGCGTTTTTGCAGCTGTGCCGCGATGGCGGCGCGGTCGGCCCCCTCGGCGGTGCCGCGCAACGCCTCGCCGCCGCTGCCCAGGGCGCGATAGGCGAAGCGGGGCATCAATCCTCGGCCCGCACGGCGCGCAGGATTTCCTCGATCGTCGTTTCCCCCCGCGCCACCGCCGCCATGCCGGTCTGCAACATGGTCTTCATCCCCGCCGCCATCGCGGCACGCTCGATCGCGGCCTGATCGGCATGGGCGAAGAGCAGGCGCTCGATCTCGGCATCGGGGGTGAGAAACTCGGCGATTGCCTGGCGGCCGCGATAGCCGGTGTTGCGGCAGGCGGGGCAGCCGCGGGCGCGGAAGATGGTGGCGCAGTCGAGGTTATAGCGCTGGCGCAGATCGTCGGGCACGAGCACTTCCTCCTTGCACTCGGTGCAGAGGCGGCGGACCAGCCGCTGCGCCAGTACGCCGCGCAGCACGGCGGCCAGCAGGTAATCCTCCAGCCCCATGTCCCGCAGGCGGGTGATGGCGGCGGCGGCGGAGTTGGTGTGCAGGGTGGAGAGCACCAGATGCCCGGTCAGCGCCGCGCGCGCCGCGATCTCGGCGGTCTCCAGATCGCGGATCTCGCCGACCATGATCACGTTGGGGTCCAGGCGCACGATGGAGCGCAGCAGGGCCGCGAAATCCAGCCCGATTTGCGGGCGCACCTGGATCTGGTTGATGCCCGGAAGCTGGTATTCGATGGGGTCTTCCACCGTGATGATCTTGGTCTCCTCGGCGTTGAGGGAGAGCAAAGCGGTGTAGAGCGTGGTGGTCTTGCCCGAGCCGGTGGGGCCGGTGACGAGGATGATACCGTTGGGCGCCGCCAGCGCCGCCTTCAGCCGTTCGACCACCTGCGCGTCATGCCCCTGGGCGGTGTAGTCGAAGGAGACGGCGGAGCGGTCCAGCACGCGCAGCACGGCGATCTCGCCATGCAGGCTGGGCGCGGTGGCGAGGCGGAACACTACTTCCTGCCCGCGCACGGCGATGCGGATGCGCCCGTCCTGCGGCAAACGGCGTTCGGCGATGTCGAGTTTGGCGAGGATCTTCAGCCGCGAGATGATGGCCGCCGCGTGGCGGGCCGGGTGCGTCTGCGCCTCCTGCAAATCGCCATCGTAACGGTAGCGGATGCGCACGCGGTCCTCGAACGATTCTATGTGAATATCCGAGGCGGAGCTCTCCACCGCGTGCGAGATGATCTGGTTGACGAGGCGGATCACCGGGGCTTCGCTGGCGAGATCCTTCAGCCGCTCGGCATCGTCTTCGCTGGCGGGGGCGTGGCTGTCGGTCTCGGGCGGCGGCGTATCATCAGGGTACAAACGGTTTAGCGCCGCTTCCAATTCCACCGGCACGCCAACCTGCGGGCGCACCGTCAGCCCCGTGGCCAGCCCAATGGCAGCTTGTGTGAATTCATCCAGCGGGTCGGCCAGCGCCATGCATAACGCGCCGTCAGCGGTGATGCATAGCGGCACGGCGCGCGCGGCGCGCAGAAAGCGTGGGCGCAGGCGCGCGGGCAGCACTGGCGCGTCCGGGTAGTCCTCGGCTGCGGTGAGCGGCAGGCGCAGCAACCTGGCCCATGTTTCGGCAAGCTCGCGCTCGGGCGCCAGCCCCAATTGCACCAGCGTCTGGGTGCTGCTCAGGCCCGTCTCGCGCGCCACGGCGCGGGCGCGTTCGAGGGCGATGGTGTCGCACACGCCGCTGGCGGCAAGCAGCTCAAGCGCCGCCTCCGCCGTGGTGGGCGGGGGGATGAAATCCACGGGAAGGCTGTCCATGTCTGGCTATTTCGCGGTAGTGGACGTTGCGGGCAAGTGACAGAATAATGTCAGCAACAATGATGAAGCCGTCTTGGACAAATCACAATTCAGTCACACCCAAACCATGCGTGTTTGCCTAGAAGCCGGATTGGCTTACCGATCCATAACGTCAACAGGGAATCCCATGCGTATTCGCAAGTCTCTCCTCGGTGCGTCGTTCTGCCTCTCGACGATGCTTACCGCTATCTCCCCAGCCGGCGCCATGAGCGCCACCGGCGCCACCGCACCCGCCAGCCTCACCTTGACCGGCAAAGGTGTGGAGGCACTCGCCACCGCCACCCCGATCAAGCATCTGGTTGTGATCTATGGCGAGAACGTTTCGTTCGACCATTACTTCGCCACCTATCCCACCGCCACCAACCCGAGCGGCGAGCCGCGCTTCACCGCCAAATCCGGCACCAAGACGCCGAACGGCCTCTCCGGCACGCTGCTGACCGCCAATCCCAACTACACCAACACCGCCAACGGCGCCGGTGCGGCCAATCCCTTCCGCCTGGACCGCAGCCAAGCCGCCACGGCCGACCAGAACCACGCCTATACGGCCGAGCAGGAAGCCTATGACGCGGGCAAGATGGATCTGTTCCCGCTCTATACCGGTAACGGCTCCACCGGCGGCACCGGCGCGTTCTACACCAAGGGCCAGGTGATGGGGTATTACGACGGCAATACCGTCACCGCGCTGTGGAACTACGCCCAGCATTACGCGATGAGCGACAACGCCTATACCGACACTTACGGCCCCTCGACCCCCGGCGCGCTGGAAGTTGTCGCTGGTCAGACCGACGGCCTGCGGCTCGTCGCCAGCAGCAAGTCTTCCTATTACGTGAAGAACACGATCAACGGCGCGACCGATTACACGCTGATCAACGACGTTGACCCAGCCTACGACACCTGCTCCAACGCCACCAACCAAGTGTTGGTCAACGCCAAGAATATCGGCGATCTGCTGAATGCGGCCAAGATCTCCTGGGGCGGCTTCATGGGCGGGTTCAACCTGGGCCTGACCAACACCAACGGCACCACCGGTTGCGCGCGTTCCACCAGTTCCACCGTTGTGGGCACCATGGCGGACTACATCCCGCACCATAACTGGTTCCAGTATTTCGCCTCCACCGCCAACCCCACCCATGCGCGTCCGGCGGGTCTGGTGGATGTTGGCTACACCTACGACCATGGCGGCGCCGTGGACCCGGCCAACCACCAGTACGACCTGAACGATTTCTACAACGCCGTGCAGACCGGCAACTTCCCCGCCGTGTCCTTCATCAAGATGCCCGCCTATCAGGACGCCCATGCCGGCTATTCCGACCCGCTGGACGAGCAGGCCGGCGTGGTGCAACTGGTCAACTTCATCCAGAAGCAGCCGGGTTGGAAGAACACCGCCATCATCATCACCTATGACGATTCCGATGGCTGGTACGACCATGCCTTCACCAAGGTGCTGCACCCGTCCTTCGACACCACCGCCGACCAGCTGAACGGCGCTGGCGTCTGCGGTACTGGCACCGCCCCGGTGGGCATCGCCGGTCAGCCGGTGAATGGCCGCTGCGGCCCCGGCACGCGCTTGCCCTTCCTGGTCATCTCTCCCTGGGCGCGCGTGAACTATGTCGATCACACCCTGATCACCCAGGCCTCCGTGGTGCGCTTCATCGAGGATAACTGGCTGAAGGGCCAGCGCCTGGGCGGCGGTTCGTTCGACGCCTCCACCGGCTCGATCATGCCGCTGTTCAACTTCGTTGGTTTCGGCGGCGCTGCCGGCAAGCTCTTGCTGAGCACCAGCACCGGCGAGCCGAACTAAACCAGGACCACGGACCAGACACCATGCGTATCTTGACGGGCCTCGCGCTGACTCTGGCGCTTGGCGTCTGTGCCGCTACGGCGGCCATCTCCAGCACTCCGCTGCCGGTGGCCGCCTGGTTTTCCAACCCTGTCGCGAGCTTCAAGCTCGCGCGGGGCGAAAATCCAAACCCCGTGCAGCTTGTTCGTCCGCAGGCCCAGCCGCTCTCGGCCATGGCGCTGCTCGGCGAGCAGATTTTCTTCGATAAATCCCTGTCCTCTTCCGGCAAGCTGGCCTGCGCCTCCTGCCACGATCCGCAAAAAGCCTATGGCCCGCCTACGGATCTCGCCGCCGTGTATGGCGGCCCGGGCCTGACGCGCCAGGGCGCGCGCGCCGTGCCCTCGCTGATGTATCTCGCCACCCAGCCTAATTTCAGCATCGGCCCCGACCCGGCGGGCGATGCCGACAACCCCACCCCGTTGCCCCAGCTCGCCGCCGTCGCCAGCGCCAAGACGCGCGCGACCAAGACCGCGCAGAGCACGGCGCAGAGTGCCGCCAACATCGTGCCCGCGGGCGGGTTGTTCTGGGATGGCCGCGTGAACACGCTGCAAACCCAGGCGATGGGCCCGCTGTTCAGCCAATTCGAGATGGATGGCGGCGATGTTAACACCGTGACGGCGAAGCTGAAGGCCGCACCTTACGCCTCGCAATTCACCACCTTGTTCGGGGCGATGGTTTTCCAGCAGCCGCAGCTGCTCGTGGCCGAGGCGATGTTCGCCGTCGCCCGCTACCAGATCGAGAACCAGGATTTCCATCCCTACACCAGCAAGTACGATTACTGGCTGGAGGGCAAGGCGCGCTTCACCCGCGCCGAGCTGCGCGGCTATATGCTGTTCAACGACGTGAACAAAGGCGATTGCGCGGCCTGCCATCTCGACCAGCCGGACGCGCAGCACAACCCGCCGCTCTTCACCGATCATCAGTACGAGGCGCTTGGCGTGCCACGTAACCCGGACCTCGCGGATAACAAGGATCCCAGCTATTACGACATGGGCATTTGCGGGCCGTATCGCACGGATTTGGCGGGCCAGACGCAGTATTGCGGCATGTTTCTCACCCCCACGCTGCGCAACGCGGCCACGCGGCAGGTGTTCTTCCATAACGGCGAATACCATACGCTGAAGCAGGTGCTGGATTTTTACAATCTGCGCGATGTGCGGCCGGACAAGATCTACCCCAGTGGGCCGGATGGCGCGGTGCGGAAATTCAACGATCTGCCCGCTAAATACCAAGCCAATATCGACAATACCGACCCGCCGCTGAACCGCATGCTGGGGCAGCAGCCAGCGTTGAGCGAGGGCGAGGAGCAGGACATCATCGCCTATCTGAAGACGCTGACCGACGGCTACCGTCAGCCGGGCGCGTGAACGCGGCGATAACGCTGCCGCTGCTGGGGCTGATCGTCGGCAGCTGGCTCGGCGTGGTGGTGCGGCGCTGGCCGCAGGGCCGGGCGATGGCCTGGGCGCGCTCGCAATGCGACACTTGCTCCCATGTCCTGGGCGTGGGTGAGCTGGTGCCGCTGGTGAGTTTTGCCCTTCAACGTGGGCGCTGCCGCTATTGCGGGGCGCGCATCGGCTGGTTTCACCCGTGCATCGAGCTGGCAGGGTTGAGCATCGCCGTGGCGGCGCTGTTGGTTGATGGCGGCCTGGGCCCGCGCGTCTGGCTGGATGCCGCGCTGGGCTGGGCGTTGCTCTGTGCCGCCTGGATCGACGCGGAAACCTTCCGCCTGCCCGATCTCCTCACCCTGCCGCTGCTCCTGGCCGGGCTGGGGGTGACGTATCTCGAAGACCCATCCGCGCTCTACAACCACGCGGCGGCGGCGGCTTTGGGCTATCTCGGCTTCCGGGGGCTGGATGCGCTCTACCGCCGGGCACGAGGGCGCGGTGGGCTGGGGCAGGGGGATGCTAAGCTGCTGGCCGCCGCCGGAGCCTGGGTCGGGCTGGCGGCGCTGCCCTGGGTGATCACCGGTGCCGGCGTTGCCGGTATTGTGCTGGCGCTGGCCCTGGGGCGGCGGGCGAACCAGCCCGTTCCCTTCGGCCCGGCGCTGGCGCTGGCGTTTTTCGCCGCCCGCTTATTTGGCGGCTAGCCGCGCCGTCAGCAGCCCATACCCCGCGATGACCAGATAGCAGCAGGCGGGCACGATGAGCGCATGGCCGAGGCCGAGCGCATCTGCCGTGGCGCCGTAAAGCACGGGGATGATCGCCCCGCCCACGATGGCCATGCACAGCAGGGCCGAGCCGTTGGCGGTTTCCTCGCCCAGCCCTTCCAGCGCCAAAGTGAAGATGGTGGGGAACATGATGGAATTGGCCAGCCCCACCGCCAGCACGGTGGCCGCCGCCAGCAAACCGGTATTGGCCGCCGAGCACAGCACCAGCGCCGTGGCGGCAAGGGCGGCGGTGCAGAGCACCTTGCCCGGGGTGAAGCGGCTGAGCAGGAAGGAGCCGCCGAAGCGCCCGAGCATGGCGAGGCCCCAATACAGGCTGACCAGCGTGCCCGCCACCTGTGCGGCGTTGAAGCCGCTGGCCTTATGCAGCAGCCCGGCCAGTGCCGCGCCGATAGCCCCGGTATGCGGCCCGAGCACGTTGGGCAGCATCAGGTAATTGGTCAGCCCGGAGCCGATGGAGACTTCCGCCCCGACATAGACGAAGATCGAGACCACGCCGAACATCAGGCGCGGGCGGGTGAGCAGCGCGCGGCGGAACGGGTTGGGGCTGGTGGAGGCCGCCACCGGCCCGGGAACGCGGCGCAGCGTCCAGAACAGCAGCGCCAGGGTCAGCAGCACGCAGGCGATGACCAGGAACGGCCGCTGCACCAGCTCGGCCTCATGCACCCGCAGCGCGGCAAGCTGGGCCGGGTTGGTGCTGGCGGGGGCGGCGACGCCGTTTTGCAGCAGAAACAGCGCGCCGATGAACGGCCCGGTGAAGGTGCCGAGCGAGTTGAAAGCCTGCGCCAGAGTGAGGCGGCTATGCGAACTCTCCCGGCTGCCGAGCACCGCGATATAGGGGTTGGCCGCCACTTGCAGGATGGTGATGCCAGAGGCGACGCAGAACAGCGCGAGCAAAAAGCCAGGATACACCGCATGCCGGGCGGCGGGGGCGAACATCAGGCAGCCCGCGGCCATGATCACCAGCCCCAGCACCAGGCTGCGCACATAGCCAATGCGCCCGAGAATTGCCCCGGCAGGGGCGGAGAAGATGAAATAGCCGAGGAAGAAGGCGAACTGGGTGAGCATCGCCTCGGCATAGTTGAGCGCGAACAGCCCCTTGAGCTTGGCGATCAGCGGGTCGTTGAGCACCGTGACGAAGCCCCAGGCGAAGAACAGAAAGATGACGAGCCCGGTCATCGCGCTGCCGCCGGTGCGGGCGGTGGCGCTGGCCTGTGGATGCGCGTGCGGGGCAGGGCTGAGAGCCATGTTGGGCGTTTCCTCGGTTTTGGTGTTTTTCTTAAGGCGCGATGCGGGCGGCGGGAAGACTGATCGAGCCCGTCTCGTCGATGTCGGCGGCGGAGCTGGCGAGGGAGAGGCTGTAACTGCCCGCCGCGACCTGCCAGTCATCGGCCTTGGCGTCGAAATCCGCGAGCAAACGCGGGTCGATGGTCAGCGTCACATGTTGCGTCTCGCCCGGCGCCAGGGGGATGCGGGAGAAGCCGACCAGCCGCAGGGTATGCGCGCCGTTACGGGCGGTGAGGTAGAGCTGCGGCACGGCGGCGCCGGGGAGCTTGCCGGTATTGGCCACGTCGAAGCTCGCGGTGAGGCCGTGCTGGTCGCTCAGCACCAGATGGCTGAAGCCGAAGCTGGTGTAGGAAAGCCCGAAGCCGAACGGAAACAGCGGCGAGAGCCCCCGGGCGGCGAACCAGCGATAGCCGACATCAGCGCCCTCGATGTTGTAATCGGTGCTGGTGACCTGCCCCGCCGCGTCCTGCCCGGAGAGGATGGGGCGGGGGAGCTGGGTTTCATCGCGCGGGAAGGTCATGGGCAGATGGCCCGAGGGATCGACCACCCCGAACAATATGTTGGCGATGGCATGGCCGCCATTGCCGCCCGGATACCAGGCCTCCATCACCCCGGCCACGTCGTTCAGCCAGGGCATCTGCACCGGGTTTCCGGTCTCCAGCACCACAATGGTATGCGGATTGGCCTTGGCCACGGCCTCGATCATCGCATCCTGCCCGTCGGGCAGAGTGAGGTCGGGCACGTCCTGGCTCTCGGTCTGCCATTTGCGGGCGAAGATTACCACCACATCCGCCCATTTGGCCGTTTGCGCGGCGGCCGAGGGGTAATTGCCAGGATCGAAGCGGAACTGCGCGTTGGGGGCGAGATCACGCATGGCGGCGAGCGGGGCGTCGGGGTCGATGACCGCGCGGGTATGGTTGCCCGCCAGCCCTTCGCCCATGAACACGGTGGGCAGGAGTTGGGCTGGAACGTCCGGGATGACCTGCGAGGAACCGCCGCCCGAGAGCACGCCGACATTGGCATAGCCGCCGATTACCGCGATGCGCGGTGTATCTTTGGTAAGGGGCAATATGTTGTCATTCTTCATCAGCACGAGGCCCTCTTCCTCCTCGTGCTGGGCGGCAAGGCCGTCGGCCTGGTAGTCGATGGGCGTTTTCACCGGCGGGTGGTCGAACAGCCCGGTGGCGAACATCGAGCGCAGGATGCGGTGGACCATATCGTCGATGCGCGCCTGGGGGATCTCGCCGGTCTTCACCGCATCGGCCAGCGGCGTGCCGAAGAACACCTGGGCGTCGTAATCCTCGCCGGATTCCTGATCCAGCCCGGCCAGCGCGTCCTTCGCCGAGTGTACCGCGCCCCAGTCGGACATCACCCAGCCGGGGTAGCGCCAGTCATGCTTCAGCACATCGTTCAGCAGATGGTCGTTGCCGCAGGCATAGGCGCTGTTGACGAGATTATAGGCGCACATCACCGAGGCCGGAGCCCCGCCCTCGATGGCCAACTCGAAGGCCAGCAGGTCGGATTCACGGGCACTCGCCTCGTCGATCAGTGCGTCGTCGGCATAGCGGTTGGACTCTTTGTCGTTGAAGGCGAAATGCTTGAGGGTGGCGACCACGTGTTGAGCCTGGATGCCGGCGATGAGCTGGCCATCCAGCGTTCCGGCGAGATACGGGTCCTCGCCCAGATACTCGAAATTGCGCCCCCCGCGCGGGTCGCGCGTCAGGTTCACCCCGCCCGCCAGCAGTACGTTAAAGCCGCGCCGCCATGCCTCCTGCCCGGCGACATCGCCGGTGGCGCGGGCCAAAGCAGGGTCGAAGCTCGCGGCCAGGGCCAGATTGGCGGGGAGCGGCGTGGCCCCGGTGTTCCAGGCTTCGTCCATGGCGTCGGACACGCCGAGCCCGCCATCGGTCTCCTGCAAGGCGGGGATGCCGAGCGCCGGAATACCGGGGACATAGCCCGAGGAGCCGATGGCCCCAGGGATGGACGGCGGGGCATCGCCCGCGAAGGCGCCGTAATAGGCGGCAAGCGCGAAGCGCCCGTGCAGCAGGGAGATTTTCTGCGCCTCGTCCAGCTTGGCTTCCAGCGCGTCGGCGCGGGCATCGGGCGAGAGGGCGGGGTTCATCCAGGGGGCGTCCGCGCAGGCGGGAGCGGCGGTCAGGGCCAGGGCAAGCGCCACCGCGCCGGTCGTCAGTCTCAACGTCAACAATCCTTCCGTCTACGAGGCTCGCAAGGCCTCGGGCCGTGGGCCGCCGGTGGCCCAGTCGAGCAGCTCGGCCGTATGCACCACCGGGAGCTTGGTGCCGGAGCCGATCTGCACCATGCAGCCGATATTCCCGGCCGCGATCAGCGCCGGGCCGGTGCTCTCGATATTCGCCACCTTGCGCTCGCGCAACTGGGCGGCGATTTCGGGCTGGAGCATGTTGTAGGTGCCGGCCGAGCCGCAGCAGAGATGGCCTTCCGGCACATCCACCACTTCGAACCCCGCCTGGCGCAGCAGTTGCTTGGGGGCTTCCGTCACGCGCTGGCCGTGCTGGAGCGAGCAGGCGCTGTGATACGCCACGCGCTGCCCGGTGCGGATGACCGGCGCTTGCAGCCCGATCTCGCTCATCAGCTCGGTGACGTCGCGCGTGATTTTGGAGATAGCGGCGGCGGGGGCGGCGAGGGCGGGGTCGTTGCGGAAGAGGAAGCCGTAATCCTTCACCGTGGTGCCGCAGCCCGAGGCGTTGATGACGATGGCATCGACCCGTCCGGCTTCGACCTCGTCCTTCCAGGCCAGGACATTGGCGCGGGCCTCGGCATGGTCGTCCGCCCCCATATGGTGGCGCAGCGCGCCGCAGCAGCCGGTGCCGGGCAGCACCGTGACCTCGCACCCATGCCGGGCGAGCAGCCGGGCGGTGGCGGTGTTGAGGTGCGGGGCCAGCACCTGCTGCGTGCAGCCGGGCAGCAGGGCCACGCGGCGGGTGGCGCCCGCGGGTTTGATGTTCAGGGCGGATTCAGGCGCGGGGGCGGGCAGGCTGGCCGGGGCCAGGGCCAGCATGGCGCGCAGCTTGGCGGGCAGGGCCGGGGCAAAGGGGCGGCCGAGTCTGGCCAGCGTTACCGAGAGGCGGAACAGCGCCGGGTTTGGCAGCACGGCGGCCAGCACACGGCGCAGGGCGCGGTCCATGAACGGGCGTTTATAGGTACGCTCGATATGTGCGCGGGCATGGTCCACGAGATGCATGTAATCCACGCCCGAGGGGCAGGTGGTCATGCAGCTTAGGCAGGAGAGGCAGCGGTCCACATGCTTCACCACCTCAGCCGTTGCCGGGCGGTCATGCTCAAGCATGTCCTTGATCATGTAGATGCGCCCGCGCGGGCTATCCAGCTCGTCGCCCAGCAGGGCGTAGGTGGGGCAGGTGGCGGTGCAGAAGCCGCAATGCACGCATTTGCGCAGGATCTTTTCCGACGTGGCGATGGCCGGGTCGGCGAGCTGGGCCGGGGAGAAGCTGGTCTGCATGGCCTCAGAACTCCTTGTAGATGCGGCGCGGGTTGAGGATGCCGAGCGGGTCGAAATTGCGTTTGATGCGCTGGCTCAGCGCGGCATGGGCCGGGGGCAGGGGCTCGAATACCTCCGTTTGGGCGCGCAACTCGTCGGGTGCGGCGAACAGCGTGGCGTGGCCGCCGGTTTGCGCCAGGGCCGCGCGGATGGCGCTGGCCTTGGCATCCGGCCCGGCCTGAGCGGCTTCCAGGCCAATCCAGATCTGCCCGCCGCCCCAATCCATGAAAAACGACGCGTCACAAGGCTGCGCGGCCAGGATGTGCAGCAGTTGGACGGCCTTGGAGGGCGTGGGGTTGAGGCGCCAGACGATTTCGGCGCTGTCCAGCAGCGGGCGCACCGCGCCGATTTCGGCCCAGAGCGTGCTGCTGTCGACATCGATCAGCCGAGCGGAGGTGCCGAAGGCGGCTTCCAGCGCGTCTGTCCGGTGCGCCACCGAGGGGGCGGGGCCTTCCAGCCGCAGCGCCACCAGCCCGTTGCCCGCGGGCAGCGCGCCGGAGACCCGGCTGCGCGCCAGCACGGCGGTGGGCAGATAGGCGGCGGCGCTGACCTCATGCGGCGTGTTCAGCGCGGTGCTCATCAGCGCCAGGGCGGCTGTGGCGTCGGTAACGGGCAGCAGCAGGGTGCGGGCGGTTTCGGGGCGGGGCATCACCTTCACTGTAACTTCGGTGAGCGCCGAGAGCGTGCCGAACGCCCCTGTTTGCAGCTTGCACATGTCGTAGCCGGTGACGTTCTTCACCACGCGCCCGCCCGCTTTCCAGATCTCGCCGCGCCCGTTCACCGCCGAGAAGCCGAGGAAATGGTCGCGTGCCGCCCCGGCCTTCAGCCGCCTGGGGCCGGACTGGTTGCAGGCCAGCACGCCGCCCAGCGTCGGCGCGCCGGTATGGCCGAGCAGGGCCCGCCAGTCGGGCGGCTCGAAGGCCAGCATTTGCCGCTGCGAGGCCAGCAGCCCCTCGATCTCGGCCAGGGGCGTGGCGGCGCGGGCGGTGAGCACCAGCTCGGCGGGCTCGTAATCGACGATGCCGGTGATCCGGCTGAGGTCGAGCGTGGACGCGGTTGGAGCGTGGCGGCCGAGGCGGCGCTTGGAGCCGCCGCCGGTGATGGAGAGCGTCTCGCCCGCGGCAGCGGCAGTGGAGACGATGGCGGAGAGTTCGGCGGCATCGCCCGGTTGGTGGTGGGTCATCGGGGCGTCTCCGTCAGAAGCGTTCGAGCTCGGGGAAGGGCAGCTTGCCGCCATGAATGTGCATCCGGCCCAGCTCGGCGCAGCGGCAGAGCTGGGGGAACACCTTGCCGGGGTTGAGCAGGCCGGCATCGTCGAACGCGCATTTCAGCGCTTGTTGCTGGTTAAGGTCGGTTTCGTTGAACATGCTTGGCATCAGGTCGCGCTTTTCCACGCCCACGCCGTGCTCGCCGGTCAGCACGCCGCCGACCTCGACGCAGAGGCGCAGGATGTCCGCGCCGAAATCCTCGGCGCGCTGCAATTCGCCGGGCTGGTTGCCGTCATACATGATGAGCGGGTGGAGATTGCCGTCCCCCGCGTGGAACACATTGGCCACGCGCAGGCCGTAGGTTTGCTCCATCTCGCTCATGCGGCGCAGCACCTCGGCGATGCGCTTGCGGGGGATGGTGCCGTCCATGCAGTAATAATCGGGCGAGATGCGCCCGACGGCGGGGAAGGCCGCCTTGCGCCCGGCCCAGAAGAGCAGGCGTTCCTCCTCGGAGGTGCTGGCCCGGCAGTTCACCGCCTGGTGCTGGGTGGCGATACTCTCGACCTTGGTCACCAGATGGTCCACCTCGGCGGCGCAGCCGTCCAGCTCCACGATCAGCAGGGCTGCGACATCCAGCGGGTAGCCCGCATGGATGAAATCCTCCGCCGCCTGGGTGGCGAGCTTGTCCATGATCTCCATCCCGCCGGGGATGATGCCCGAAGCGATCACCGCCGCCACGCAATCGCCAGCATCCTCGATGCTGGGGAAGCCGATCATCAGCGCACGCGCGGTTGGCGGGATGGGCAGGAGGCGCACCGTGACTTCGGTGACCACGCCGAGCATGCCCTCGGAGCCGACCAGCGCGCCGAGCAGGTCGTAGCCGGGGCCGTCGAAATGCTTGCCGCCGAGGCGGATGATCTCGCCGTCGAGCGTCACGATCTCGACACCGATGACGTTGTTCGTGGTCAAACCATATTTCAGGCAGTGCACGCCGCCCGAATTCTCCGCCACATTGCCGCCGATGGTGCAGGCGATCTGGCTCGACGGATCCGGCGCGTAATACAGCCCTTGGCCGCGCACGGCCTGCGAGATGCCGAGATTGGTGACGCCCGGCTGCACCACGGCGCAGCGGTTGGGCAGGTCGATTTCCAGGATCTGCTTGAATTTGCCCATGCCGAGGAGAATGCCGTCGGCCAGGGGCAGTGCGCCGCCGGAGAGCGAGGTGCCTGCCCCGCGCGGCACGATGCGGACGTTGTTCGCCTTGCAGTAGCGCAGCACCTCGGCCACCTGGGCGGTGGTGCTGGGCAGCACGGCGGCGAGCGGGAGCTGGCGGTAGGCGGTCAGGCCGTCGCACTCGAAGGCGCGCAGCTCGTTCTCGCTGGCGATTACGCCTTCGCCGGGGACAATGTGGCGCAGGGCGGCGATGATGTCGTCCCGGCGGGCGAGAACCTGCTGGTCCGGTTCGGGCATGCGTATCATTGGGCGCCTCCGGGCTGGGATGGTTCTCCCATAACTGGGGCAAAGCCGGCAGCGCGGCAAGGCTGTGGTTCGCTTTTCCTGCTTCGCCTGACAATAGGGCGTCACTGTCAGGATGCCAGGTTCAATCGAAGGTAGTCTCTCTTCAGTCGTTGGTTTGCTGATTTCCGCGCCATTGTTTGGGCGTGGAGGAGCGGGCAGAGAGAATGTGTGGGATTGCGGGGCGATCTTGTGGAGCTGATGGATGCGCAGGCGCATCGCGGTTTGGATAGCACGGGCCTTGCCATATGCGGCATCCCGCGTGAGAGCGGGGTCATCGTCCGCGCCAAGCTTGGCCTGGATCTGGATGATTTCCACTATGTCCTGAAGGAGCGGGAGGCGGATTTCCTGGAAAATCCGAGCTGGGACAAGCATTGTTGTGTGTGCCTGGTGATCAGCGAGCCGGACAATCTGGCGTGCTGGACGCGCGAGGCGGAGACGATCTGCCATCGGCTGGAGGTGCGGTCCGTTGGCAAGTCTCTTGAGATCATCAAGGATGATGGCGATGCGCGGGATGATCGGCACGTGGAGTCGGCCACGTTCTGCCTGGGCGATGATTGTGAGCAGACGATTTTCACCATGAAGCGCATCGCGACAGCGCTGCATGAGTTGGGCGCGGAGTTAAAGCATGTGGTATGCACCATCGCATTTCTTTCGGACATGCGGGGCGGCCGTTTCTGCAAAGCCTGGCGCAGCAGCGCCATTCGTGGATCCGGCGGCGTTTTGCTTCGGGGCCTGAGTCTGGGCGTAAAATTTCTGGGTTTTTAGCCGCGTCTGGCCGAGGATGTGCTGGGGCAGGCGGATTTGCCCGTCACCGCCATTGGCGCGCGGCTGGGCTGTAGCGAGGCCAGCGCCTTCTCCCGCGGCCAATCGCCAACAGGCGCGGGGGCGCTAAGCCCTCAGGTGGCTTCCTTCTTGCCGCGCGAGGCGGCGGCGTTGGCCAGCGCAAGCAGTACGCCCCCGATGAACACGAAGGTGCTGAGCACGAAGACCTGGGGCGGCGTGCCGATCTTGGTGGCGCCATAGACCCAGAGCGGGAAGGTGAGCGTCTGCCCGGCGACGAAGGTGGTGATGATCAGGTCGTCGATGGAGAGCATGAAGCAGAGCAGCCAGGCGCCGACGATGCCGGGCAGGATCAGGGGGAATACCACCGTCCAGAACGCGACCCAGGGTGTGGCGCCGAGATCCGCCGCGGCGCGGTCGAGCGAGCGGTCCAGCCCCGAGACGCGGGCGCGGATGACCACCACCGCGAAGGCGACGTTGAAGGCTACATGCGAGATGAAGATGGTGAGCAGCCCGCGCGGCAGGTTGAGCGTGAGGAACAGCGCCAGCAGCGAGGCGCCGACCACCACGGCCGGGGCGGCGATGTCGGCGAAGATCACGATGTCGGTGAGCGTTTTGCCCCAGAATTTGTAACGCGCCAAAGCGAGCGCCAGAGGAGTGCCGAGGATGACCGAGATGAGCGCGCTGCCCGCCGCCACTTCCAGCGAGTTCACCAGCGCGCCGGTGAGGTCCTGGATGGCGAAGGCGTGCTTGTAGGAGTCCAGCGTGAAGCCCAGCCATTTCAGTGCCACATGCCCGTTGGGGGCGATGTTGAAGCTGAACACCACCATGATGGCGATAGGCAGCATGTTGTAGGCGATCATCGCCCAGGTGAAGCCGGAGAGCAGGCGCTCGCCGAGTTTGCTCGGCGCATAGGCCTTGGCGGCGGGAAGGGTGGCGGTGGCGCTCATGCCGCGTACTCCTGAATGGCGTCCGTGCCGAAGGCCTTGGAATAAAGCAGGATCGCCAGCATCAGCATCAGCATCAGCATGGAGGAAAGAGCGGCGGCCATCGGGTAATCCTGGTTCACGAAGAAGGCGTCCTGGATGACATTGCCGATCATGTAGGTGCCGGGCCCGCCGAGGATGTCGGCATTCACGAAGTCGCCGACATTGGTGACGAACACCAGCAGGAAGCCGGCGAACACGCCGGGAGCAGAGAGGGGCAGGATGATCTTGATAAAGGCGGTGGCCGGGGTGGCGTAAAGATCGTTGGCGGCGCGCACGAGGCGGCGGTCGATCTTCTCCAGCACCACGTAGAGCGGCAGCACGTAATAGGCGAAGCTGTTGTAAACGAGGCCGCCAATGACCGCCCATTGCGTGGAGAGCACATGGAAGTTCTGCGGCAGCAGGCCGATGCTCTTCAGCGGGCCGAAGATGAAGCCTTGATCGGCGAGGATGAACTGCCATGCCTCCACGCGGATGACGAAGGAGACGAAGAACGGCAGCATGATGAGGAACAGGAAGCTGCTCTTGTAGCGCCCCGCGTGAAAGGCGATCCAATACGCCACCGGGTAGGCCAGCAGCAGCGTGACCACGGTGGAGGCGGTGCCGAACCAGAAGGAGCGGTAGAAGGAATCCTGGTAATTCGTGAACGCGTCCACGAATTCCTGGAAATTGTCGGACATGGTGTAGCCGTCGAGCGGGTCGCCCGTGGCCAGCGCCATGCCCAGCATCGACCCCAGAGGGATCAGGAAGAACATCAGCAGATACACCCAGCTTGGCAGGCTGAGCAGATAGGGAGCGAGCTTTCCGCGCAGCCGCCGCATGGGGTATCTTCCTTTAAGCCTGGATGATCGGGTTGAAGATGCTGTTCCACTTCTGGAACTCGGCATAGCTCTTGAAGGCATAGAAATCATGCGCCTTCTTGAGATCGGCATCCGAGGGGAACACCAGCGGGCTGTTCGCCACCGTCGGGTCCTTGATGACGTTGAGGATGTAATCCTTCGCCGCCGGAACCGGGCAGATATAGTTGATGTAATCCTCGATGATGCCGGCGGCTTCCGGCGTGTAGTAGTAGTTCATCCAGGCCAGGGCGGAGAGCGGGTTCTTGGCACCCACGGGGATGGCCATGTTGTCGTGCCACATCATGATGCCTTCCTTCGGCACCACGAACTTCAAATCTTTATAGCCCTTGGAGTTGGCCTGATAGATGTCGCCGGACCAGGCCTGGGTGATCCAGATATCGCCGTTCTGCAGCGCGTTGATGTAGCTCTGGTCGTAATATTGCCGCACCAGGCCTTTGTTCTTCTGGTCGCGCAGCGTGGCGGCGGCCTTGTGCCAGTCCTCGACGGTGGAGGTGGCGGGGTCGATGCCCAGCTTGAGCAGGGCGGCGCTGCCGAGCTCGGTATTGTCGTTGAACATGCCGACATGCCCGGCGAAGGCGGGGTCCCACAGATCCTCGAAGCTGGTGATCTCGCGCTTGGTCAGCTTGGGGTTGTAGGCGATGCCGGTAAAGCCTGACTGCCACGCCATGGTGTATTTATTGCCAGGGTCGTAGGCGGGGTTGACCACGCTGGGGCTGGCGTATTTGGCGAAGTTGGGCACCTTCTCCTTCCACAGCGGCACCAGCCATTTCTGCAGGATCAGCTCGGTGAGCTCCCAGTGATTGGTCATCACGATCATGTCGTACCCGGTGGGCTGGCCGGATTTCAGCACCGGGGCGATCTGCGCGTAGAACGGCGCGTTGTTCTGGATCACCTCCATGTACTTCACCTTGATGCCGGTCTGCTTGGTGAAGGCGTCGATGGAGGGATGGTCCGAGCCGCTGCCCTGAACGTCGATATAATAAGGCCAGTTGGCGAAGACGAAGTCCGTGGTGGGTTTCTGCGCGGCCCACCAGGCGTTCCAGTCGGTCACGGTTTCGGCGCGGGAGATTTGCGGCGCGAGAGCCGCGAGGGCCACCCCCGCCGCGCCGCGCAGGAAGTTCTGGCGCGTCAGGCGCGGCTGGGTGAGGCCGCGCAGGAAGGCTTGTTCCCGGGCGTTGCCGGGCAGTTCGTCTTCGCTCATTTTACTCTCCTTCGGGTTTGGTGGGGTCGTAGCTAACGGCGAAAGTGTGCGCCGGATTCCAGGCGAGGCGCACGGTGGTGCCTGGGGGGTGCGCGCTGTCGCGTCCCGAATTCTGCTCATACACGCTGAGCTGCCGGCCGGTGCGGCTGGTCATCACATATTGGTGGCTGACGCCGAGATACACCGACACGCCGGAGCTCGCCTCGATCTCGTTCCAGCCTGGCTCCGCCGTCTCATTGCCGGTGAGGATCTGGAACTTCTCGGGCCGCACGCCGATTTTGACGTTCTTGCCGTAAATCTTCAGCGCCGCGCTGGGCAGCTTCACCACCGCGCCATCTTCCAGCTTCACGCTGGAGACATCGTCGCCGCGCGCCATCACCTCGCCAGGGATAAGGTTGGAGGCGCCGAGGAAGGAGGCGACGAATTCGGTGGCCGGATGGTCGTACACCTCGGCCGGAGTACCGATCTGTTCGATCTGTCCGCGCGACATCACGGCCAGACGGTCGGACATCGCCATCGCCTCCTCCTGGTCGTGGGTGACGAAGAGGAAGGTGATGCCGATCTCGCTCTGGATGCGCTTCAGCTCGAACTGCATCTGCTTGCGCAGTTTCAGGTCCAGCGCGCCGAGGGGTTCGTCGAGCAACAGCAGCTTGGGGCGGTTGACCAGCGCGCGCGCCAGCGCCACGCGCTGCTGCTGGCCGCCCGAAAGCTGCCCTGGCTTGCGCTTGGCGAAGCTGGTGAGATCGACGAGATTCAGCATCTCCTGCGTGCGATTTTGGATTTCCGCCTTGGGTAGCCCTTTACGCCGCAGCCCGAAGGCGACGTTCTCGAAGATGTCGAGATGCGGGAACAATGCGTAGGACTGGAACACG
>DAIDJU010000029.1 GCA_027451225.1 Acidocella sp.
CCAACCTGCTGGGCGGCGACACGCTGCTGCGCCCGGAAAAGATCCAGCTTCTGCCTGCGGGGTCGGCATCGCCTGAGGGTTTCACCAGCGGCGAGGGCATTGTGCGCGAGGCGACGTATCTGGGCGCGGTGACGCGCTATCAGGTGGCGCTGGCGGATGGCACGCTGCTGCATGTGATGGAGAGCAATACGCGCCCGGTGGGCGAGCGCTTGCGCCTGGCCGCGGGCGATGCCGTGCTGGCGGCCTGGCCGCAGGACGCGGCGCGAAAGATCGGCAACTAGGGAGACTTAAGATGCAGGACGGTTTGAAAAAGACAATCGCGCGGGTAGTGCTGGGCCTCTCCGCGTCCCTGCCCTTCGTGCAGGGTGCGGCGGCGGTGCAGCCGTTGCAGTCCATCGGCAAAGGCGAAGGCGTGCTCAACGTCGTTGCCTGGGAGGGCTATGCCCAGGACGATTGGGTGAAACCGTTCGAGGCCGCCACCGGCTGTCAGGTGCATGCAAAATACGCTGGTTCCTCGGACGAGATGGTGGCGCTGATGCGCTCGGGCGGCGGCAGCCAGTACGATGTGGTCTCCGCCTCGGGCGACGCCACGCTGCGGCTGATCTATGGCCATAACGTGCAGCCCATCAACATCGCGCTCATTCCGGCCTGGAAGAACTTCATTCCGCAGTTGCAGGGCCCGGATTTCAACACGGTGAAGGGCGTGCATTACGGCGTCTCCTATGAATGGGGCCCGAACACGCTGCTCTATTCCACCAAGACCTTCCCCACCGCGCCGACCTCGTGGTCCGTGATCTACGACGCCAAGTACAAGGGCCAGATCACCGTGCCGGACAACCCGATCCAGATCGCCGATGCGGCGCTGTATCTCTCCAAGACCCAGCCTTCGCTCGGCATTACCGACCCGTATGAGCTGAACCAGACGCAGATGGATGCCGCCGTGGCGCTGCTGAAATCCCAGGCCGGGCTGATCAAGAAATACTGGGCCCTCGCTTCGGACGAAATCCAGCTCTTCACCTCGGGCGATGCCGTGGTGGGCGCGGCCTGGCCGTACCAGACGAATACGCTGCAAGCCGCCAAGGTGGCAGTGGCGGATACGATTCCGACGGAAGGCGCCACGGGCTGGGCCGATACCTGGATGGTCGCGGCCAAGGCCCCGCACCCCAACTGCGCCTATGAGTGGATCAACTGGGTGACGACGCCGAAGGTGCAGGCCCAGCAGGCCATCTATTTCGGCGAGACCCCGGCCAATACGCTCGCCTGTAAGGAGATGGACGAGCAGCAGCCCGGCTCCTGCGCGCAGTACCACGCCAACGCCCCGGCGAGCTATTTCGACTCCATCAAGTTCTGGAAAACCCCGCTGCCCGATTGCGGCAACGGCAAGCATGACTGCCTGGATTACGCAGCCTGGCAGCGTGAGTGGCAGAGCATCAAGGGCTGAAGATGCAGCGGTTTCTTTCCGCGTTCGGTTGGCGGCATGAGGGGGCGGCTAATGCCGCCCTGCTCGGCCTGCCGGCCATCTGGTTCGCCTGTTTGTATCTGGCCGCCATCGGCGCGCTGCTCATCACCTCCTTCTGGACGGTGGACAGCCTGAGCGGCGATCTGATCCCCGGCTTCTCCTTCACGAATTTCCAGCAATTGCTGGCCGACCCGACCTACACCAAGATCGGCCTGCGCACGATCGGCATTGCCGCCGCCGTGACGATCACCGACATCGTGCTCGCCTGGCCCGTGGCCTTTGCCATGGTGCGCCTCGCGGGGCCACGTCTGCGCGCCGCGCTGATGGCGATGGTGATGGTGCCGCTATGGTCGAGCTATCTCGCCCGCGTGTACGCCTGGAGGCTGATTCTGGCGCATGACGGGCTGCTGAACTGGGCGTTGGCCGAGATCGGCCTGCCGGGCTTGCACATCGGCTACAGCAACTGGGCCATGTGGATCGTGTTCTCCTATCTCTGGCTGCCTTTCATGATTTTGCCGGTGGCGGCGGCGGTGGAGCGGATTCCGCCCAGCCTGCTGGAAGCCTCGGCCGATTTGGGCGAGCATGGCTTCGCCACTTTCCGCCGTGTGATCCTGCCCATGGCGCTGCCGGGCATGGTGGCGGGGGCGATCTTCACCTTCTCGCTCACGCTGGGCGATTACGTGACGCCCATGCTCGTCGGCGGCGAGGGCTCCGACTTCATCGGCAATGTCGTGTACGCGAATGTCGGCGTGACCAATAATATTCCCTTCGCCGCCGCTTATGCCGTGCTGCCGCTGGGGGTCATGGGCGTGTTCCTGCTCGTCGCACGGCGGATGGGGGCTTTCGATGCGCTCTGAGGCTTTGATCTGGGCGGCGGTGGCCGCGATCATGGGGTTTTTGTTCGTCCCCATCGTCATCATCATCGCCTATGCCTTCTCGGCGGCGCCCATTCCCTCCTGGCCGATCACCGGCTTCGCGCTGCATTGGTTCGCCGATACCTGGTACGACGACGAAATCCGCCAGGCGCTCACGCTCTCGGTGGAGGTGGCGGCGCTGGCGACGGTTTCGGCCATCCTGCTCGGCACGCTGGCGGCCATGGCGGTGGCGCGGATGAAATCCGCCGCCAAGGAGGTGGTGAGCTTCATCGCCGTGCTGCCCATCGCCTTGCCGGGCATTCTCACCGGCATGGCGCTGGCCTCGTATTTCGCGTTCTGGGGGCTGAACCTCTCGTTCTGGACGATCGTCGCCGGGCACGCCACGTTCTGCGTCGTCATCGTGTATAACAACGTGATCGCCCGGCTGCGGCGCATGCCGCACTCGCTCACCGAGGCTTCGGCGGATTTGGGCGCGGATGCGTTCCTCACCTTCCGCCGGGTGCAGTTGCCGATGATGGCGAGCGCCATCGGGGCTGGGGCGCTGCTGGCCTTTGCGCTGTCGTTCGACGAGGTGATCGTCACCACCTTCACCGCCGGGGCGCAGAACACGCTGCCGCTCTGGATCTTCGGGGCCATCCGCCTGGGGCAGAAGCTGCCGGAGGTGAATGTCGTGGTGTTCGCCATCATCCTGTTCACCGCCGTGCCGGTGCTGCTGGCGCAGAAGCTGATCGGCGACTCCGGGCGGGTTGCGCGTTAGGCACGGCGGGACTACGCTCCCGCCGTCAGGGAAGAAAACGCGACTCACACCGCGAGGTAACAGCGGAGTTCAGCGATGGGTCAGCTTACGGTTCAGGCACAGGTGTCGTCGGTGGCGGCCTCTGGGCTGTTGCCGTTCTTGGGGGGAATAGGGGCTGACGCCGACCGCGTCATGGGCCCCTTGGGGGTGGACGCCGCGCGGCTGAGCATGGTCGCCGAGGGCGGAATCCCGCTTGCCGCCTATGTCGAAATCATGGAGCGCGCCGCGAAGCTTTCGGGGCGCGGCGATTTTGGGCTGCGTTACGGCGCGCAATTCCCCGCCGAGCAGCACGGGCTGGTGGGGGATATCATGCTCAACGCCCCCAGCGTGGGGGCAGCGCTGCGGCAATTCGTGGATTTGTTCCCACTGCACCAGGAGGCCAGCGAGGTGCGGCTGCTGGCCGAGGGCGGGCTGCTGCGGCTGGAGTACCGGATTATCGACTGGCGGATCTTCGAGCGGCGGCAGGATGCCGAGCTGTCGCTGGCCATGTTCCAGAACCTGCTGCGCCGGGCCTATGGCGGGCATTTCGCGCTGGAGGAGGTGCATTTCGAGCATCCGGTGCCGGAATGTGTGGCGGCGCATGCCGAGGTGTTCCACGCCCCGGTATTCTTCGGCCAGCGGACCAATGCGCTGGTGTTCCGCCCCGGCGATCTGCGCCGCACCATGCCGGGGGCCGATGCCGCCAGCTTTGCACGCCTCACCGCCGAGGCGTTTCTTCGTCGCCTGCCGCGCGGGCGCGTGCCGCTGAGCGAGCGTGTGCGGGCGGAAATTCGCTCGCGTCTGCCCGAGGGCTCCCCGCCGCTGGAGGATGTGGCCGACGCGATGGGGCTGGCGCGCTGGACGCTGCAACGCCGCCTGAACGATATGGGGCTGACCTATGCCGGGGCGGTGCAGGATGTGCGCCGCACGCTGGCGGAGAGCTATCTGCGGTTTCCGCATCTCTCGCTCTCCAGCATCGCTCAGTTGCTGGGCTATGCGGAACTCAGCCCGTTTTCGCGGGCGTGCAAGCGGTGGTTTGGCGCGTCGCCCGAAGCGATCCGCGCGAAGTGGGAAGAGTAGTTGTAAACGTTTTTGGGCTGCTCAGCGCGCGCCATTGGTTCGAGGGCGCTGAGCAGTCATTTTCAAAAAGGCGGCGTTCTTTCGCAGCTTTTTGAAAAAAGCTGCGCCAAAAACTTTTGTTCGTTAGATGATGCCGTCTGTGCGCAGGGCGGCGATTTCGTCTCCCGAGAGGCCCAACTCCGTGAGCACATCGTCGGTAGCAGTACCCAAAGCCGGGGGCTGGCGGGTGTCGTCGGCCGGGGTGCGGGAGAAGCGCATGGGGTTGGCGACGGCGCGCATCCCATCGCCCAGATCACGGAAAATGCCGCGCTCCTGAACCTGCGGGTCGTCGTCGAGATCGGAGAAGCGGTTGATCGGCCCACCGGGGACGCCCGCCCCTTCCAGCGCCTCGCACCACTCCTTGGTCGTGCGGTTGAGCAGCAGCTCCTCCAGCAGCGGCACCAGCACGGCGCGGTTATGCACGCGCTGCGGGTTGGTGGCGAAGCGGGGATCCTCGGAGAGATGCGGCGCGCCGGCGAGTTTCACGAAACGGGCGAACTGGTCGTCATTGCCCACGGCGAGGATGAGATGGCCGTCGGCGGTGGGGAAGACCTGATACGGCACGATGGAGGGGTGCGCGTTGCCCAGCCGCGTGGGCTGCTGGCCGGAGACGAGGTAGCTGGAAATCTGGTTCGCCATGGTGGCGATCTGCACGTCGAACAACGCCAGATCGATATGCTGACCCTTGCCGGAGCGGCCACGCTCCACCAGCGCCGCCAGCACCGCCGTGGCGGCGTACATGCCGGTGAACACGTCCACCACCGCCACACCCGCCTTCATCGGCTCGCCATCCGGCACGCCGGTCACGCTCATCAGCCCGCCCATGCCCTGCATCAGGAAGTCATACCCCGCGCGATGGCGGTACGGGCCGGTCTGGCCGAAGCCGGTGATGGAGCAATAGACCAGCTTGGGGTTGAGGGCGCAGAGATGCTCCGGCCCCAGCCCGAGCTTGGACAGCCCACCAAACTTGAAGTTCTCCAGCACCACATCGCTCTCCGCGGCGAGGCGCTTGATGAGCGCTTGGCCCGCGGGCTTGCCCATGTCGATGGTGACGGATTTCTTGCCCCGGTTGGCGCAAAGGAAATAGGCGCTCATCCCGCTCTCCGGCACGAAGGGCGGACCCCAGGCGCGGGTGTCATCCCCTGCCCCTGGGCGCTCGACCTTGATCACCTCGGCCCCAAGATCCGCGAAGACCTGACCGGCCCAGGGGCCAGCCAGAACGCGGCTGAGGTCGAGAACCTTGATGCCGGAAAGCGGGCCCATGCTCAGAACGCGGCCAGGCCGGTGATGGCGCGGCCCAGGATAAGGGCGTGCACGTCATGCGCGCCCTCATAGGTGTTCACCGTCTCCAGGTTCACCATGTGGCGCATCACGTGATACTCGTCGGCGATGCCGTTGCCGCCATGCATGTCGCGCGACTGGCGGGCGATATCCAGCGCCTTGCCGCAATTGTTGCGCTTGAGCAGGGAGATCATCTCAGGCGCGGCCTCACCGGCATCGAGCAGGCGGCCGAGTTGCAGGGCGCTGTGCAGGCCAAGGGTGATCTCGGTCTGCATATCGGCGAGCTTCTTCTGGATGAGCTGCGTGGCGGCCAGCGGGCGGCCGAACATCTTGCGGCCCAGCGTGTAGTCGCGCGAGGCGTGGAAGCAGAACTCGGCGGCACCCAGCACGCCCCAGGCAATGCCGTAACGGGCGTTGTTGAGGCAGGAAAACGGACCGCGCAGGCCCTTCACGTTCAGCATCGCGTCATCCGGCACGAAGACCTCATCCAGCATGATCATGCCGGTGATGGAGGCGCGGAGCGAGAGCTTGCCCTCGATCTTGGGTGCGGTGAGGCCCTTCGCACCCTTCTCGATGGTGAAGCCACGGATGTCGCCGGCATCGTCCTTGGCCCAGACCACGAACACATCGGCGATCGGGGAGTTGGAAATCCAGGTCTTGGAGCCAGAGAGCAGATAACCGCCATCGACCTTCTTGGCGCGGGTGCGCATGGAGGCGGGGTCGGACCCGGCATCCGGCTCGGTGAGGCCGAAGCAGCCAACCCACTCGCCGGTGCGCAGCTTGGGCAGGTACTTATCCTTCTGCGCCTCGGAACCGAAGGCGTAGATCGGGTACATCACCAGCGAGGACTGCACCGAGAAGGCGGAGCGGTAGCCGGAATCCACGCGCTCGATCTCGCGGGCGATGAGGCCGTAGGCGACGTAGGAGACATCGGCGCAGCCATGGGTGGAGATCGTCGGCCCCAGCAGGCCCAGCTCGCCCAGCTCGTTCATCACCTCACGGTCGAACCGCTCCTCGCGGTAGGCGGTGAGGATGCGCGGCTGCAGCTTCTCCTGCGAATAGGCATGGGCGGCGTCGCGGATGGCGCGCTCCTCCTCGGTCAGCAGGGTCTCCAGCTTCAGGGCGTCGGCCCAGTCGAAATTGGACAGTTTTCCTTTGGTGCTCATTGGCGGTCTCCCGTAAAATGCTGAGTTGTTCTGACCTAAAAGCGGGATGCCTCGCAAATAGATTAAAAGTGGATTTTGATGCGGATTTGGCATTAAACTGCGAATATGGAACTGCGCCAGCTCCACTGCTTTGAAATCCTCGCCGAGGAACTGCACTTCGCCCGCGCCGCCGACCGGCTGGGGACGACGCAATCGGGCGTCTCCAGGCTGATCGCGGGGCTGGAGGCTTCGCTGGGGGGGAAGCTGTTCAACCGGGCGAAGCGGTCTTCCGTGTCCCTCACCGCCACCGGGGCGCTGTTTCTGCCCGAGGCACGGGCGATACTGCGCCAGGCCGAGCGGGGCGAGACCATCGGGCGGCGGGCGGCGCGGGGCGAGATTGGCAGTCTGGAGATCGGGTTTGTCGCCTCCGCCGCCTGGGGGGGCACGGTTTCCGCCATGGTGCGGCGCTACCGGGAGGTTGCGCCGGGGGTGGAGGTGCGGCTGCGCGAGATGGAGACGCCACGGCAGTTGGAGGAGATCGCCGCCGGGCGGCTGGATCTCGGGTTTCTGCGCGCCCGAGCCGATTATCCGGTGGAGGTGAAGGTGACGCGGTTGCAGCGCGACGCCATGCATATCGCCTTGCCGGAAGACCATAAGCTGGCCGCGCAGGCTGTGCTGAAGCCCGCTGATTTGAAGGGGGCAAAGTTCATCGTGCCCTATTTTGGCGAGGCGGCGGGGTTTCTGGTGCGCATCCATACGCTGGGCGAGGCCGGGGGGTTCATGCCCGAAATCCTGCCGCCGGTGCGTGATTTTCTGACCGTGCTGACCTCGGTGGCTGCTGGCTTGGGCGTGGGGCTGGTGCCGGCGAGTGCGGCGAATTTCCGCATCCCCGGCACAATGCTGCGGCCGGTGGAGGGGGTGGAGCTGGTCTCGGAGCTGATGCTGGCGAGCCGCCGGGCCGAGGCTTCGCCCGCCGTGCGGCAGTTTTTGCGTCTGGCGGGGGCGCGGGGCTAGAAGCGGCGGATGATAGAGACTTTTGATGTAGTGGTAATCGGCGCTGGAGCGGCCGGACTGTTTTGCGCCGGGGTGGCGGCAAGGCGGGGCCTGCGCGTGCTAGTGCTGGACCATGGGCCGGAGCCGGGGCGGAAGATTTTGATCTCCGGCGGCGGGCGCTGCAATTTTACCAACATGAAAGTGGGAGCTGAGAATTTTCTCTCGGCCAATCCACATTTCTGCAAATCGGCGCTGGCAGGGTTCACGCCGAAAGAGTTCATCGCGCTGGTGGAGCGCTATGGCATTGCCTACCACGAAAAGACGCTGGGGCAGTTGTTCTGCGATGGCTCGGCGCGGCAGATTCTCGATATGTTGCTGGATTTGGGCGCGGGCGCGAAGTTGCGGCTGGGCGTTGGCGTTCGTGAAATTTCGCATGATGGCGGGTTCGTGTTGGAGACCACACGCGGTACCGTGAAGGCGGGCAATCTGGTTATCGCCACGGGCGGGCTTTCCATCCCCAAGCTTGGCGCTACGGGGTTTGCCTATGAGGCGGCTAAAAAGTTTGGCCATGGCGTGGTGCCGCCGCGCCCGGCTTTGGTGCCGCTGACCTTCGGGGCGCAGGATGTCAGCTGGATGCAGGACCTGGCTGGGGTTTCCGCGCCGGTGCGAATCAGCGCGGGTAAAGCACGGTTCGAGGAAAATTTGCTGTTCACGCATCGCGGGCTTTCCGGCCCGGCGGTGCTGCAAATTTCGTCCTATCTCGCCTTGGGCGCGGCGTTCGAGGTGGATTTCTGCCCCAACCTGCGAGCGGAGGAGATGCTGGTGGAAGCCAAGACCCGCCGTGCGAAAGCGGCGCTGAAGACGGTGCTGGCGGAGTTTCTGCCCGCGCGGTTGGCGGCGCATTTCGCAGGCCAGGAGACGCGCAACATGGCCGATTTGCCCGACAAAACCTTGCGCGCGCTGGGGCAAAAGCTGAACCGCTTCAGCTTCACCCCCACGGGCAGCGAGGGTTTCGCCAAGGCGGAAGTCACCGCCGGTGGGGTGGATACGACGGAACTGGTCTCCAAGAGTTGCGAGAGCCGCAAGCTGCCGGGGCTGTTCTTCATCGGCGAGGCCGTGGACGTGACCGGCTGGCTTGGCGGCTATAACTTCCAATGGGCCTGGGCCAGCGGGCATGCTGCTGGCCAAGCCATTCAGGCGAGGTAGCGCGCTGTTAAATGGGCCTCGAAATGGGCGGGGTTCAGGGCCTCGCCGGTTGCAGCGGTGAGGATCTCGTTGAAGCCGAGGCTTGCCCCCAGGCCGTGCACATGCTCGGCCAGCCAGGCTGAGAGCGGGGTGAAATCGCCCTGGGCCAGATGCGCGTCCAACCCCGGCAGGGCCTTGCGCGCCGCCGCCATGAGCTGGGCGGCGGCCATCGCGCCCAGCGTGTAGGAGGGGAAATAGCCGATCGCGCCGTCATACCAATGGATGTCTTGCAGGCAGCCCTGGGCGTCGTTGGGCGGGGTGATGCCGAGCAGGGCTTTGAAGCCGTCATTCCAGGCGGCGGGCAGGTCGGCCACGGCGAGGTCGCCCGAGAGCAGCGCCTGTTCCAGCCGGAAGCGCAGCAGCACATGGGCGGGGTAGGTCAGTTCGTCGGCCTCCACGCGGATGAAGCTGCGCTCCACATGACGCAGGCGGCGCTTGAGGGCGGGCGGGGTGATGGGCTTGCCGAAGGCTTGCGTCAGGATGGGGGCGAGATGGGAGAGGAAGGCGTCGGAACGGACGGCCTGCATCTCGATGATGAGGGACTGGCTCTCATGCACCGCCCTGCCCGCGGCCTCGCCCACCGGCTGGCGGGCGAAGGCGGCGGGCAGGTTCTGTTCGTACAATGCGTGGCCGGTCTCGTGCAGCACGCCGGTCAGGGCGGAGACGAAATCGGCTTCGTCGTAGCGGGTGGTGATGCGGATGTCGGTGGGCGTACCGCCGCAGAAGGGGTGGGCGGAGCGGTCCAGCCGCGCGTTGGAGAATTTCAGTCCGGCCGCCGCCGCGAGCTGGCGGGCCAGGGCTTCCTGCACCGCTTCCGGGTAGGGGCCGGGGGGCAGATCCTCATGCTCGCGGGCGGCTTGCAGCGCCTCGGCACGGGGGAGAGCGTCTTTCAGGAAGCTCTCGTAGCGGGTGAAGATGGCGTTGGCGTCGGCTGCGGTGATGCCGCGCTGGTACTGGCTCATCAGCGCGTCATAGGGGGCGAGGTTCAGCGCTTGGCCCAGGATCTGGGCGGATTCGCGGGTGAGGCTGACGACTTCGGTCAGGGCGGTCTGCACGGCGGAGAAATCGCTCTCCTTGCGCGCGGCGCGCCAGATGGTCTCGCAGGCCCGGCCCGCGCGTACGCTGGCCTCCACGAGATCACGCGGGAGGGCGGTGGCGCGGATATAGGACTCGCGCATCAGGCCGGTATTGGCTTCCTGCCAGTCGGTCTCGGGAGTGGCGGCGGCCAGATCCTCGCCGATCTCGGGCGCGCTGAGGAATTCATGCGCCAGCCCGGCCAGGGTGGCGAGCTGCTCGCCACGGGCCTCGGCCCCGCCATCGGGCATCATGGCGGCGGCGCCCCAGCCCAGCATGGCGGAGGCCTCGTTCAGCACGGCGATGCGGGCGAATCTCTGTTCCAGGCGCTCATAGGCGGAGGTCATTGCAGTCTCTTTCGGGCGAAGAAGATGAACTCGAACACCAGCACGGCGGCGAGGCCGAACCAGGTGAGCGCGTATTGATAATGGTTATTCGGCGGCGTGGGGAGGTCCTGCGCTGGTTGCGGCAGAACGCCGCCGGGCGGGGGCAACGGACCCATGGCGATGAGCATGTAGGGCGCGACGCTGCCAAGCCCCATGCCCGCGCCGATTTTGGCCGGATCCAGCGTGTAATACAGGCCGTGGGCCGGGTCGTCCTTGCCCGAGAACCACCCGGCATGGAGAGGGGCGTGGATATAGCCCACCGGGTTGGGCGGCAGGTTGGCCAGCGGCGCGGGGGTTTGCTGCGGCACCCAGCCGAGATCGACGAGCACGACCTCACCGCTTGGGCGTTGCAGCGGCATGATCAGCTCGCCGCCGGGGATGGGGCCGGTGGGGGTGTCGTGGATTTCGTCGCCATACAGCGCGGCTTTGCCGGGGAGCCACTCACCCGTGACCTGCACTTTTTGATAGGGCGAGGGCGTGGCGGGCAGAGGCACGGGCGGGGCGTTTTGCGCCGTGCGGAGTTCGGCGATGATGCCCTCTTTCCACTTCAGCCGCTGCAACTGCCAGCAACCCAGGCCGATGAGCACGGCGAACAGGGCAAGCGCCGCCAAGCCCGGCGCGAGGAGGCGCTTAACCGGCAACGATGGCGCTGCGGCCGAGGTAATAGATGCAGACGAAGAGGAAAAGCCACACCACGTCCACGAAGTGCCAGTACCAGGCCGCGGCCTCGAACCCGAAATGCCGCTCCGGCGTGAACTGCCCGGCGCGGGCGCGGAAGAAGCAGACGATGAGGAAGAGCGTGCCGATGACGACATGCAGCCCGTGGAACCCGGTGGCGATGAAGAAGGACGAAGCGTAGATTCCGCCATGATAAAACGGGAAGGGCGAGTGCGTGTATTCCCAGGCCTGGCCGCAAAGGAACATCAGGCCGAGCAGGATGGTGATGCCAAGGCCGCGCACCAGATTTTTGTTGTCGCCTTCCAGCAGCGCGTGATGCGCCCAGGTGATGGTGGTGCCGGAGAGCAGCAGCGTCATGGTGTTGAAGAGCGGGATGGCGAAGGGGTCGATGGTGGTGACGCCCTGCGGCGGCCAGACCGGGGCGAAGGCGGTGCCCATTTTGTCGGGGTAGAAGAAGTAGTTGAAATAATTCCAGAAGAAGGAGACGAAGAACATCACCTCGGACGAGATGAACAGCGCCATGCCGTAGCGCATGCCGACCTGGGTGATGAGCTTGTGCAGGCCGGGGGTGCGGGATTCGGCGATGACATCGCGCCACCAGACGAACATGGTGGCGGCAACGCAGAGAACGCCAATGGCCAAAACCGAGAAGATGTGGAAATGCGCGGCGAGGATGATGCCGGTGAAGGTGATCATCGCGGAGACGGCGCCGCAGACCGGCCAGAAACTCGGCTCGACCATGTGATACGGATGCGGGACGGTCGATTTGATCTGATCTGTGGCCGTATGGATCGTTCCGCTCATATCGTTTCCCTCTAGTTTTTATTTATCGGCGTCTTACCACATCTGGCCGTATTCGTGCAGTTTTACGATCGCGATGCCGTAGATCATCAGGCAGAACGCGGCGAGGGCCGCGAGCAGCAGGAAGTTGCGGCCACGGCGGCGGCGGATGAATTCGGCGCGCTGTTCGTCCGTCCAGTTGGGCTGCGTGAGTTCGGGGCGGGGCATGGGTTTCTCGGCCATCATTACACCAGCCTGTCGATGGCGCAGGCCAGGAACAGGACGAACAGATACAGTATGGAAAACTTGAAGGCCGCGCGGGCGGGTTTGTCCTTGGTCAGGCTCTTGCCTTCGGCATCCTGCTTGTCTGCGTACACGCCCCAGCAGAAATAGACGAAGGCGAGGCCGCTGATGAGGGCCGACAGCCCGTAGAACCATCCGGTGAGCCCCAGCACCCAGGGCGAAACGGTAAGCGGCAGCAGCAGCAGTGAATAGACCAGCACGTTAAGGCGCGTGTGCTTGGCGCCCTTCACCACGGGGAGCATCGGGATGCCCGCTTTCTCGTAATCCGTGGCGGCGTAGAGGGCGAGCGACCAGAAATGCGGCGGAGTCCAGAAGAAGACGATGGCGAAGAGGAGCATCGGCAGCAGGCCGATATGCCCGGTGACCGCCGCCCAGCCGATAACCGCCGGGAACGCCCCTGCCCCGCCGCCAATGACGATGTTCTGCGGCGTGCGGCGCTTGAGCCACATGGTGTAGATGACGGCGTAATAGAAAATGGAAAACGCCAGCACAAAGGCCGCGCAGAGATTGGTGGCCATGGCCAGCAGCAGCACGGAGATGACCGAGAGCACGATGCCGTAACCCAGCGCGCCGCTGGCCTCGATGCGCCCGGCGGGGATCGGGCGGTCGGTGGTGCGGCGCATCATCGCGTCGATATCGCGGTCATACCACATGTTGATCGCGCCAGCGGCACCGGCACCGAGCGCGATGCAGAAGATGGCGACCGCCGCCAGCACCGGGTTGATATGCCCCGGCGCGATGAACAGCCCGATGGCGCCGGTAAAGACAACGAGGCTGATGACGCGCGGCTTGAGCAGGGCCAGCCAGTCGCCCGGCTCGGCGCCCAGATGCGGGGTGATTGCGGTATCGTTGGCAGCCATCATCTTAGCGGATCACCGGAACATCTTCGAACGTGTGGTGCGGGGCGGGGCTGGGAACAGCCCATTCCAGCGTGGTTGCGCCCTCGCCCCAGTAATTATCCGCGAGTTTCTCCTTGGAGGTGAAGACCGAGTACAGCACGTAGAAGAACACGAGCGTGGACAGGCCGGAGATGATCGCGCCGACGGAGGAGACGTAGTTCCACCCGGCGAAGGCGTCGGCATAATCCGGGTAGCGGCGCGGCATGCCGGCGAGGCCCAGGAAGTGCATCGGGAAGAAGGTGAGATTCACGCCGATGAAGAAGGTCCAGAAATGCACCTTGCCCCAGAACTCGGGGTATTGATGGCCGGACATCTTGCCTATCCAGAAATAAAACCCGGCGAAGATGGCGAAGGCGGCACCCATGGACAGCACGTAGTGGAAATGGGCGATCAGGAAGTAGTCGTTATGCAGCTCCTGGTCGAGGCTGGCATTGGCCAGCACCACGCCCGTGGCCCCGCCGATGACGAACAGGAAGATGAAGCCCACGGCCCAGAGCATCGGGGTTTTGAACTCGATGGAGCCGCCCCACATCGTGGCGATCCAGGAAAAGACCTTGATGCCGGTGGGCACAGCGATGACCAGCGTCGCGACCTCGAAATAGATCTTCGAGTCCGTGCTGATGGCCGAGACGAACATGTGGTGCGCCCAGACCACGAAGCCGACGAAGCCGATGATGACCATGGCGTAGACCATGCCGAGATAGCCGAAGATGGGCTTGCGCGAGAAGGTGGAGACCACATGGCTGATGATGCCGAAGGCCGGCAGGATCATGATGTAGACTTCCGGGTGGCCGAAGAACCAGAACAGATGCTGGAACAGCACCGGATCGCCGCCGCCCGCGGGCTCGAAGAACGAGGTGCCGAAATTGCGGTCCATGATGAGCATGGTGACCGCGCCGGCCAGCACCGGAATGGCCAGCACCAGCAGGAAGGCCGTGACCAGGATGGACCAGCAGAACAGCGGCATCTTGTGCATGGTCAGGCCGGGGGCGCGCATGTTCAGGATGGTGGCGATGAAGTTGATCGCCCCCAACAGGGAGGAGATGCCGACGAGGTGGATGGAGAAGAGCGAGAAATCCGTGGCGATGCCGGGGGAGTACTGGGCGTTGTCCAGCGGGGGGTAGAGCGTCCACCCCGCCCCGGTGCCCGAGCCCAGGAACAGGCCGAGCATGACGAAGACGAAGCCCGCGACGAGGAACCAGAAGCTCATGTTGTTCAGGCGGGGAAAGGCCATGTCCGGCGCGCCGATCATCATGGGGATGAACCAGTTGCCCAGGCCGCCGATGAGGGCGGGCATCACGAACCAGAAGATCATGATGAGCCCGTGCGCGGTGATGATCGCGTTCCACTCATTGCCGTTGGTGACGAGGTGGTTGTGCGGATACATCAGCTGTAGGCGCATGATCATGGACAGCACGCCACCCACCATCGCGCCGAAGAACGCCGCCACGATGTAGAGCGTGCCGATATCCTTGTGGTTGGTGCTCATCAGCCAGCGGCTGACGAAGCTCGGCTTGTGATGCTCATGCCCCTCATGGGCATGGTCATGTGTGGTGCTGGACATGGGGCAGGCTCCTCAGCGCGTGGCGTCGGCCAGTTGGTTGCGGGGCATGGGCGAAGATTGCGGCGGCGCGTTATCCGTGTAGGTGGCCAGGGCGGTCTTGGTCCAGGCAATATAGTCGGCCAGCGGCACGGCTTTGATCTCGATCGGCATGGCGTCGTGGTTGAGACCGCAGATCTGGTTGCATTGGCCGTAATAGGTGCCGGGCTTGGTGATGGTCGTCCAGCTCGTGAGCGTGGTGCCGGGGATGGCGTATTTCTGCACGCCGAGCGAGGGCAGGTAGAAGCCGTGCAGCACATCGCCCGAGGTGATGACGAATTTGATCTTCTCGCCCACCGGCAGCACCATCGGGTGGTCCACCGAGAGGCGGCGGAACTCACCGGGTTTAAGCTGGTCGTCGGGCACCATGTAGCTGGTGTAGTCCAGCCCCGGCACCGAGTTGTAACTATACTCCCAGTACCATTGATGCCCGGTGACGGTGACGGTCATGTACGGGTTGCTGTCATCGGCCTCGTAATAGATCAGCTTGATCGACGGCACGATGATGACGGCCAGAAGCAGCACGGGCACCACGATCCACACCACCTCGATGAGCGTGTTGTGGGTGACCTGGCTGGGCTTGGGGTTGCGGCTGGCGCGGAAGCGGGTGAGCACATAGGCCAGCAAAAGCGCGACGAAACCGACGACTCCGGCCATGATCCAGAGCACGTATTTCATCAGCCAGTCGATTTGCGCCTGCATGGGGCTGCCCGCGACGGGAAACCACATCTGCCAGTTGGCTGGCGCGTTGACATAGCTATTGGCCGCGGCTGTGGGGTCCGGCGTTGCGGTTTGGGCCAGTGCGACATGTCCCAGAAGGGCCAGCAAACATGCCGCCCCCAAGGCTGATACAATACTCCGCTTCATTCTGGTGTCCCGTTTTTTATTATCCAGGCCGTGAAACCGGCCCTTGTATGTCGGGAATGATAGAGGGCGGACCTCGCAATATCAAGTTTAGTTGCGAACTTGTTGCATTGCAGCACGCGCAAAGCTGAATCGGGCTGAACATGCGATGGCCGCGCCTTAAGCTATTGCCGGGGTCAAGACACCGCCGCGCCATTGCTGCAGCACCGTAAAACTGGCGATGTTTTGCCCGCTGGGGTCGAAACTCACGCCGAAACCGTTGGCCAGCGCGCCTTTGGGCAGGGTTGTGCCGCGCAAGGCGGCCAGGAGCTTGGCGGGGTCGCCGCCGGTTTTGTTCAGCGTCTCCAACACCAGCTTCGCGCCCACATAGGCGGTAAGGCTGTCCGCCGAGCGGGGCTGGATGCCGAATTTGGCGGTGTAGGCGGCCTGCACATCGGCCGCCGAAGCCGGGTAGAACGGCGCGCCGATGACAAGAGCGCCCGCCAGGGCATTGCCCAGCGCCGCCTGCGTCTCGCGGAACTGATAGCCGGGACCGCAGCCGATGAGGGCGCCCGGCCGCCAGCCCTGCGCCTGCATGGCCAGAGCCAGGCCCAGCGCGTCGTCCAGCCCGGCGGCGTGCAGCAATACGTCCACCTTGGCGCGCATCAGCCACCCAGCCTGGTCGTACAGATCCGCCACCTCCTCGGGGTAGCCGACGGACAGCTTCACCGGCAGGCTTGCGGCGGCAAGCGCGGCGGTAATGGCGGCGGCGAGAGCGTTGCCCGCAGCCCCCGTATTATAAAGTAGCCCCAGCGTGCGCCCGGCAAAGCGGGACTGGAGGGTGGAGGCCACGAGCTGCGCGACCATCGAGGCGCTCGGCCCGGTGCGCAGCGTGTATTTGAAGCCGCGCGTGAGGATGCCGTCCGCCAGGGCGGTCAGCTCTATAAAAGGTGTCTGCGCCAGCTCGGCGGCGGCGGAAGCCGGATAGGAGAGCGCCGAGATGCCGCTGCCCAGGATCAGCCCGGCATGACCGCCCGAGATCAGGTTATTCACCGCCTGGGTGGCCTGGGCTTGGCCGGGTGTGTCCACCGAGACCAGCGTGACCGGCTTGCCCGCGATGCCCCCCGCCTGGTTTACGGCGTCGGCCGCCAGTTGGATACCGCGCCACACCTCGTTGCCCAGCAGCGCCGCATTGCCTGAGAGCGGCAGCACCACGCCCGTAACCGGCCCCGAAGGCGCGGCGGCAGGAGCGGCAGCCGTGGCGGCGCGGGCGCGCGGTGCCAGCGCGCAGGCACCGGCAAAGCCCAGCATAAGGCGGCGAGAGAGAGACATACGCCGCCTAACTCGCACCTGGGGCGCGCGGGGGCAAGGGTTGACGGCGCGGCCCGAAGGGCGGAGTTCTAGGGCCATGACGCTGCCAGACACGATGCGCTACGTGAATGTCACCACCCCCGGCGAGCCGGAGGTGATGCGGGTGGAGCGGACGGCCCTGCCTATCCCCAAAGATGACGAGATTTTGATCCGCGTTCTGGCCGCCGGGGTGAACCGCCCGGACGTGCAGCAGCGCAAGGGGCTGTATCCGCCGCCGCCCGATGCCAGCCCGATCCTGGGCCTGGAAGTGGCCGGCGAGGTGGTGGCCCTGGGCGCGAACGCCAGCGGGTTTTATCCTGGCCATCGGGTGACGGCTTTGTGCAATGGCGGCGGCTATGCCGAATATGTGGCCGTGCCCGCCGCGCAATGCCTGCCCTGGCCGGAAGGCTATGACGCCATCCGCGCCGCGGCGCTGCCGGAGAATTTCTTCACCGTCTGGGCCAATCTGTTCGACATTGCCGGGCTGAAGCCCAATGAGAGCCTACTCGTGCATGGCGGCACCTCGGGGATTGGTCTTACGGCCATCCAGCTTGCCCGCGCGCAAGGCTCGCGCGTGTTCGCCACTGCCGGGTCGGATGAGAAATGCGCCGTCATCGAGCGCTACGGCGCGACGGCCATTAATTATAAGACACAGGATTTCGCCGAAGTCGTCGCCCGGCTGACCGAGAAGCGCGGCGTGAACGTGGTGCTGGACATGGTCGGCGCATCCTACGCCACACGCAACCTGCGCAGCCTCTCGCGGGGCGGGCGGCTGGTGCTGGTGGCCATCATGGAAGGCGCCAAGGCCGACGGGTTCGATCTCGGGCTGATCATGGTGCGCCGCCTCACCGTTACCGGCTCGACCATGCGCCCTCGCACCACCGCCGAGAAAGGGGCCATCGCCCAGGCGCTGAAGCAGAAAGTGTGGCCCTTGCTCGCCACCGGCAAGGTCGCCCCGGTCATCGACCGGGTGTTCGAGCTGGAGGACATCGCCGCCGCCCATGCGCTCATGGAAAGCAGCGCGCATATCGGCAAGATCATGCTGCATGTCGCCGATTGAGTTTTAGCTGAAACTGGCTATTGCGGAGCGGCATGAAGCCGGGATTCTGTACCATGAAGCATTTTCTACTGGCCGCCATTGCCTGCCTGGGCTTGAGCGCCTGCGCCACCGCCCCTGAAAGCAAGGCCCAGCAGGCTGAAGACGCCGCCTGTATCGCCCAAGCCAACGCCCAGTACGACCAGTCGACGCTCGACCTGCAAGGCCGCACGCAGCAGAACGGGCTGCGCTACGGCGCCACGCCCACCCTCGCCTTCAACGGGCAGATCATGGGTGCCGAGCATGTGCGCCAGAGCCAGATCCAGAACTGCGAAAAGACCGGCAACAATAACGGTCAGCCCGTGGTGAACGGCGTTCCCGTCGTCGCCCCGCATATCATCAACTAACGGAGTATCCTCATGAGCCGCATCATCCGCACCGAAACCAGCCCGCTTCTCTCCAAGGCCGTGGAGTATCATGGCTTCGTCTACACCATGGGCGTGGTCGCCACGAACCCGGATGCCGACGTGAAGGCGCAGACCCAGGACATCCTGGCGCAGATTGATGCCCTGCTGGAGACGCATGGCACCGACAATACCCGCCTGCTCCAGACGCATATCTGGCTGAAAAATATTGCAGATCGCGCCGCCATGAATGAAGTGTGGACCGCCTGGCTGCCGGAGGGCGCCGCCCCGGTGCGCGCCTGCGTGCAGGCCGAGCTGGCCGACCCGCGCTACCTCGTGGAGATCATGGTCACGGCCTGCCGCTAAGGCCCGATTCCCTCAAATATTTCGTTTTTGTTAAACCACTTATGCGCCGCCGCCGGACTCGAAAACAAAGTCCGCGGCGGCGCAGTCGTATCTGCTGCATAGCAATATGTTACGCATTCGACAGATTAGGAACGTTGTCTTAACTTCCCCCCGCAACCCCCTCACGAAACCACAATATCCCGCCAGTGTTGTATTTTTGCCTCAGTAGCGGGTTGCGTGACACGCAACGCACCCTTAGCCACAACACATGGTTTTTGTTGTGCTCTGACGATCTGGGAATGAGGCAGTTTATGGGCGGTAAAAAGACACCCTGCAGTCTCCCGGGCTTTGCCCGTAAGATCCTTATGGGGGTTTCCGTTTCCGTCGCGTGCTTGGCGTCCTCCGGCACCGCGATGGCTTCCACCCACCACAAGAGCAGCCATACCGCCCACACCGCGCATCATACCGTGGCCAGCACCGGGCACCACAGCCGCCATGTGGCCGTGACCCACAAGACCGGCCACAACCACACCGTGGCGTCCGCCACCTATCACGCCAATCACATGCGGCTGGCGCAGTACCGCCACTCCGGCCTGCAATGCGTGCCCTACGCGCGCGAGGTCTCGCATATCGAGCTTTCCGGCAACGCCTATCTCTGGTGGGCCGAGGCCGCTGGCCGCTACGCGCGCGGCAATACGCCGCAAGAGGGCGCGGTGCTGAACTTCCGCTCCATCGGCCGCATGCCGCTGGGCCATGTCGCCGTGGTCACCGCCGTGATGGATAACCGCACCATCCTCATCACCCAGGCCAACTGGGTGCGCGGCACCATCACCAACGACGTGACCGTGCAGGACGTGTCCCCGGACAACGACTGGTCGCAGGTGAAGGTTGAGCTGGGCGACAGCAGCAATTGGGGCGCACCCTACCCGACCTACGGCTTCATCTATAACCGCCCGGATACCGGCACAGTGATCGCCTCCAACGGCCAGGGTAACGAAGTGGCGGAAGCTCCCGCCGCTGCCCAGATGAACAACGAGGCTCCTGACCGGAACCTGCAGTAAGTTGCCGCTCCCTTCGGGGAGCCGCGCTAACTCCACAAAACCGATTGGCTTTTGCCAAGTCACTGCTTCTGCCCTAGTCTGAGCTCGGCTACAGATTGGAGCATTGCAAACATGACCACTGCCAACTCCCGTACCGCCGACCATCCCATCGAGAAGATCTTTCTGGAGCGCTGGTCGCCGCGGGCCTTTACCGGCGAAGAAATCTCCGAAGCCACGCTGCGCACTTTGTTCGAGGCCGCGCGCTGGGCGCCGTCCTCCTATAACTCTCAGCCCTGGCGCTTTATCTATGCCCGGCGCGACAACGCCCATTGGGACAAATTCCTGGGCCTGCTGAACGAGTTCAACCGCTCCTGGGCCAAGACGGCCTCGGCCATCGTGTTCATCGTCTCCTCCGAGACCATGACCGTGCCGGGCAAGGACACGCCGGTGCCCTCGCGCACCCATGCGTTCGATACGGGCGCTGCCTGGGGGTATCTGGCCTTGCAGGCGGCTTATCTGGGCTGGCATGCCCATGGCGTGGCGGGCATCGAGTGGGATCAGGTCTATACCGCGCTCAACATCCCGGCGGGGTATCAGGTGCTGGCGGGGGCGGTGATCGGCCGCCAGGGACCCAAGACCCTGCTGCCCGAGGCCCTGCAGGCCCGCGAAGCGCCGAGCCTGCGCAAGCCGGTGGCTGAGTTCGTCTCCGAGGGCGGTTTCTGAGTTCTCCAGGCCCTGGCGGGCAAACCGCCAGGGCCGATTGATGCGGATCAAAGCGTCCGGGGCTGCGTTTTTCTAAAACAGCGCCCGTCGAGAGCGGGAGTGGCTTTGCCGTCCTGAAGATCCGTAAAGCCGGTTCCGGTCATTCCCGCGTGGTTGATGCTTCTGCAATGGAGACACACATGGCCAATACCGAAGTCGACGTGAAGAAATCCGCCCCCGCGCCGCAGCCACGAGATCCGTGGCGCTCCTTCCGCAATGAGATGGACCGGGTGTTCGAGCAATTCGGGCAGTCGCTCTCGCCCTGGTGGGGCGGGGAAAGTGCGAAGCTCCCCTCGGTGGATATCACCGAAACCGACAAGGCCTTCACCCTGACCGCCGAACTCCCCGGCCTTTCCGCCGAGGATGTGGACGTGTCCCTTGAGGGCCGGACCCTGGTGGTCAAAGGCGAGAAACAGCAGGAAACCAAGACCGAGGAAAAGAACTACCACCTCACCGAGCGGAGCTATGGCTCGTTTGAGCGCAGCTTCTATTTGCCGGACGGGGTGGATGCGGATGCGATCGACGCCAGCGTGGCAAAGGGCGTGCTGACGGTGACACTGCCCAAACTGCCCTCCGCCACCGGCACGGCGAAAAAGATTGAGGTAAAGACGGCTTAATGCATCAGGCGGCGCATGGCCTGATCCAGCCCTTCCAGGGTGAGGCCATACATGCGCCGCTCCATCAGTTCAGCGATATGCCTTGTGGTCTGGGTATAATTCCACAGACGCTCAGGCGCGGGGTTGACCCAAACGGCCTTGGGGTAGGCGTCGAGAATTCGCTTCAGCCAGACCTGCCCGCTCTCCTGGTTCCAGGACGAAATGGCTCCGCCAGCGGAGATCAGCTCGTAAGGGCTCATCGCGGCGTCACCCACGATCACGAGCTTCCAGGTGTGGTCGTAGGTGTGCAGCACGTCCGTGGTGGAGACCGCATCTGCCTGGCGCATGCGGGCGTCCGTCCATAGCGTCTCGTAGGGGCAGTTGTGGAAGTAGAGATGCTTGAGGTGCTTGAACTCGGAGCTGGCGGCGGTGAAGAGCTGCTCGCAGAGATGCACGTATTCGTCCATCGAGCCGCCTATATCGAGGAGCAATAACAGCTTCACCGCGTTATGGCGCTCGGGCACCATTTGCAGGTCGAGATACCCGGCATTGCGGGCGGTGGAGCGGATGGTGCCGGTGAGGTCCAGCTCCTCGGCGGCACCTTCGCGCGCGAAGCGGCGCAGGCGGCGCAGCGCCACCTTCATGTTGCGCGTGCCCAGCTCGGCATCGCCCGCCAGATTGCGGAACTCACGCTTGTCCCACACCTTCACCGCCGATTTATGGCGGCTCTCCTGCTGGCCAATGCGTACGCCCTCGGGGTTGTAGCCATAGGCGCCGAAGGGCGAGGTGCCGGCGGTGCCGATCCATTTATTGCCGCCCTGGTGGCGCTCCTTTTGTTCGGCGAGGCGTTGGCGCAGGGTTTCCATTAGTTTCTCGAACCCACCGAGGGATTGGATCTGCGCCTTCTCCTCCTCGGTGAGCAGTTTTTCGGCCAGCTTTTCCAGCCATTCCTGCGGGATGTCGTGCGGCGCGACCTCGCCCGTTGCCTCCGCTGGCGGTTGCAGCACGCCCTTGAAGTGCTCGGCGAACACGGCGTCGAACTTGTCGAGGAAGCGCTCGTCCTTCACCAGCGTGACGCGGGCGAGGTAGTAGAAATGCTCGACATCGAACCCGGCCAGCCCCTGGGCCATGGCCTCTTGCAGCGTGAGGAACTCGCGCAAGGACGCCTTCACCCCCGCCACGCGCAAGGCCAGGAAGAAGGCGAGGAACATGCTAGCCCCGCCGCGCCAGGAAGGCGATGCGCTCGAACAGATGCACGTCCTGCTCGTTCTTCAGCAGCGCGCCGTGCAGCGGGGGGATCAGCTTGGCGGCGTTGCGCTCGCGCAGCAGTTCAGGGCCGATATCCTCGGCCAGCAGAAGCTTCAGCCAGTCGAGAAATTCCGAGGTGCTGGGCCGCTTTTTCAACCCCGGCAGGTCGCGCAGCTCGAAGAAGCTGGTCAGCGCCTCGTGCAGCAGGAGGTGCGAGAGGCCGGGGTAATGCACGTCCACGATGCGCTGCATCGTCTCGCGGTCGGGGAATTTGATGTAGTGGAAGAAGCAGCGGCGCAGGAAGGCGTCGGGCAGCTCCTTCTCGTTGTTCGAGGTAATGACGATGATCGGGCGCTGCTTCGCCTTCACCACCTGGCGCGTTTCGTAAACGTAGAACTCCATGCGGTCGAGTTCGAGCAGCAGGTCGTTGGGGAATTCGATGTCGGCCTTGTCGATCTCGTCGATGAGCAGCACGGGGGCGGACTCGGCCTCGAAGGCCTCCCACAGCTTGCCCTTCACGATGTAGTTGGAAATGTCGTGCACCCGGGCGTCGCCGAGTTGGGAGTCGCGCAGGCGGGAGACGGCGTCGTACTCGTACAGCCCCTGCTGCGCCTTGGTGGTGGATTTCACATGCCAGGAGATAAGCGGCTTACCCAGCGCCTTGGAGATTTCCTGCGCCAGCACGGTTTTGCCCGTGCCGGGCTCGCCCTTGATGAGCAGCGGGCGCTGCAACGCCACCGCGGCGTTGACGGCGACCTTCAGATCCTCGGTGGCGACAAAACTATCCGTACCTTCAAAGCGCATGGCCACTCCCCTTCAGCCTGGGAGCGTAGCCGCAAGCGCCGGGGCGTCAAGCCGCGCTAGTTGGGGATCTCCACCAAGCGGAACAGCCCGAGCGGGCGCAGCGTGCGGATTTTGGCGTGGGCAAGATCGGCATGGCTGAAAATGTGGCCAAGGCGGAAATCCGGGTGCCAGCCGAGCATGGAGGAGGCCGGGGCCATGGCGCGCTCCGCCCACCAGATCGGACCTGTCTCCCGCGCGAAATGGTTGACGAACAGGATGGTCCCGCCCGGCTTCACCACGCGGCGCAGCTCCCGCACCAGGGCGTGCGGGTCCGGCACCACGGAGGCGACGAACATGGCGACCGCGACATCGAAACTGCCGGTGGCGAAGCTGGTGGCCTGGGCGTCCATCTCCAGCAGGGCCTCGACATGGCGCAACCCCAGCCCCGCCACGCGGGCGCGAGCCTGGGCCAGCATGTGCTGGGAAAGGTCGATACCGGTGATGCGCTTTTCGGGCTTGTAATGCGGCAGGGCCAGGCCGGTGCCGACGCCGACTTCCAGCACAGCCTCCCCAGGCAGGCGGTTTACCGCGGCGATCGCCTCATCCCGCGCCCGGCGGGAGACGAAGCCAAACAGGCTGTCGTAAGTGCGGGCCTGACGCTCATAAGCAGCGCGGACGGCGTCTGCATCCATGGGCGAATGCCGCTCCCGTAACGCCGCACCGTATCCGTGCCCCATACGCAACCCTCGCACCTGTCATCGTATTGTCACCGCTGATTTTGCGCGCAACGCCGCGCCGACGCAATGGGCGGAGCAGAATCCTATCTGTTCAGCGTGGTGATAACCAATCCCGGCGTAAGGAGCTGAGGCAAAACCTCCGCTGGAGCTCCAGGGGCGTAATAGAGATAAAGCGGCACGCCGGCGCGGTGATTCGCGGCGAGGAGGGCGGTGATGGCGGGATCGCGGTTGGTCCAGTCGCCCACCAGCAGGGTCGTGTGGTCTGCTGCGAAGGCGCGCTGCACCGCCGGGTTGGAGAGGGAGGTCGTCTCGTTGATGAGGCAGGTGACGCACCAGGCGGCGGTGAGGTCGATGAACACAGGCTGGTCAGCGGCGCGCAGGGCGGCGAGGCGCTCAGGGCTGTAGGGTTGGGCGTTGGGCAGGCTGAGCGCCGAGGCGGCCGGGGCGCTGTGCAGAAAAGGTAGCAGCGCCAGCACGGCCAGGGAGACGACCGGCTTTAGTCGTAACGCCAGCGTCAGCAGCACAGCACCCAGCAGCAGCAAGGCCAGCCCCGGCGCTCCGGATTGGCGGAACAGCACCCAGGCCAGCCAAGCGAAGGTGGCGAACATCGGCAGCGCCAAAACGCGTTGCAGCCAGAGCATCCAGGCGCCGGGGCGGGGCAGCCACGCCGCGAGATGCGGAATGAAGGCGAGAAGCAGAATAGGCAGCGCCAGGCCCAGCCCAAGCGCTGCGAAAATGCCGAGCGCGGGCAAAGCGGGCAGCGTGAGCGCGGCGGCGATGGCGGTGCCCATGAAGGGCGCGGTGCAGGGCGTGGCCACCAGCACGGCGAGCAGCCCGGTGAGAAAGCTGTGCTGCGCGGGGATATGCCGGATGAAGCCGGGAGCGGAGAGCTGGAACAGCCCCGCGAGGCTCAGCCCGGCGGCAAGGATGATCCACCCCGCCACCGCCACAAAGACCGGGGATTGGAACTGGAACCCCCAGAACGAAACCTGCCCCGCCGCGCGCAGGGCCAGAAGCAGCCCGGCCAGGGCCAGCATGGAGGCCAGCACGCCCGCGGCATAGCCCAGGGCCTCGCGCCTGATATGCCCATGCGCCGCGCCGCCCAGCCGGGCGAAGGCGAAGGCCTTCATCGCCAGAATGGGAAACACGCAGGGCATGAGGTTGAGCACCAGCCCGCCCAGCAGCGCCAGCAGCCAATAAGGCGGGTGCGAAGGCGCGCTGACAGGCGGCGCGAACAGCGCCTGCTCGGCAGAGGCGCCGCCTGCCAGATTCAGGGTGAAGCTTGCGCGCTCGGGCACGCAAATATCGGAGCAGACAAGCCAGGAGGCCTTGGCGGCGACCGTGCCACCCACATCGCTGGCGGTGAAGGGCAGCAGTACATGGCCGGAGAGCACGTTCACCTTCACCCCGGCTTGGTCCAGGGTTTCGGGCGGCGGAAAGCTGAGCGGACCGAAGCTGGCGGGGGGCTGCGGTGTGATCCGGGGCGGGTAGCCGGTATCCCCAGGGTTCTGCCAGTAGATATGCCAGCCGGGTTGCAGCGAGAATTCCAGCGCCAGATGCACCTGCCCGCTCTGCGCCGTGTTGCTTTCGGAAATCAGCCGCACCGTATCGCGCGGGGAGGTGAACACGTTGCTGGCCGCCGCGAAGGCGAGATGGGGCAGCAACAACAACAGGACCAGCAGAGCGCGCATGGCGGCAATATCGCATGGCGCGGCGCTCTCTGGTATCCGGGCGCGGATGATCGATTTGCCTGTTTCCGAAATCCTCCCCGACCTGCTGCGCACCTTGGGCCAGGAGGCGCGCAACGCCGTGCTGGTGGCCCCGCCCGGTGCGGGCAAGACCACGCTGGTGCCGCTGGCGGCGATGCAGGCGGGAATGGGCAAGATTTTGCTGCTGGAGCCCAGGCGCCTGGCGGCGCGGGCGGCGGCCACGCGCATGGCCGAGCTTCTGGGCGAGGCCGTGGGGCGGCACGTCGGCTTCCGTACCCGGCTGGAAAGCGCTGTTGGGCCGGAAACCGTGGTGGAGGTCATCACCGAGGGGCTGCTGACCTCCCGCCTGCTGGCCGACCCTGGGCTGACGGGCGTGAATCTAGTGATCTTCGACGAGGTGCATGAGCGCAGCCTGGAGGCTGATCTGGCCCTGGCCTTGGTGCTGGATTTGCAACGCAATCTGCGGCCGGAGCTGCGGATCCTCGCCATGTCCGCCACCGCCGAGGCGGAGAAGATCTCCCGCCTGCTCGATGCCCCGGTGATCGAGAGCGAGGGGAAAATGTTCCCCGTGGAGGTCCAGCACGCCAAGCGGGACATTATGTCGCCCCGCGACCTGCCCGAGGCGGCGGCGAAGGCGGTGCGCGAGGCGCTGGTGGCGCATCCGGGCGATATCCTCGTGTTCCTGCCCGGCATGGCGGAAATCCGCCGTACCCAGGCGGCGCTGGAGAAATGCCCGGCGCTGGTGCTGCCGCTGCATGGCGATCTCTCGCGCGAGGCGCAGGACACGGCGCTGCGCGAGCATGAGGGGCGGCGCGTGGTGCTCTCCACCTCCATCGCCGAAACCTCGCTCACCGTGCCCGGCGTTCGCATCGTCATCGATGGCGGGTACCGCCGCGCGCCGGTGCTGGATGGCGCAACCGGCCTGACCCGCCTCACCACCATGCGCATCAGCCGCGCCGCCGCCGCCCAGCGCGCGGGCCGCGCGGGGCGTTTGGGGCCGGGTGTTACCATCCGGCTGTGGTCCGAGGCGCTGCATCGCGGGCTGGCGCTGTTTGAGACGCCGGAGATCCTGGCCGCCGAACTCTCGGGGCTAGTGCTGGCCTGCGCCGCCTGGGGGGAGTTGCCCGCCACCCTGCCCTTTATCGACCCGCCGCCCGAGGGCGCGGTGAAGGCCGCCCGCGCCTTGCTGGAGGAGCTGGGCGCGGTGGACGAGGCCGGGCGGATTACGCAACTGGGCCGGGAGATGGCGCGCCTGCGCGCCGAGCCGCGTCTGGCCGCGATGATGCTGGCGAGCGGCGAGAAGCCCGAACGGGCGATGGCGGCGGAGATCGCGGCGATTCTGGAGGAGCGGGATTTTCTCTCCCGCGACGCCTCGGCCGATTTGCGGCTGCGGCTGGAGGCCCTGGCCGGGCGGGGCGAGGGCGACCGTGCGATCATCGCCCGGGTGCGTCAGGCCGCGCGCATCTACCGCAACCGGCTGGGCGTGGGGCAGGTTCCGGCTGTGGGCGAGCCGGGGGCGCTGCTGGCGGCGGCCTTCCCGGACCGGATCGGCCAGGCGCGGGGTGAGCTTGGCTCCTACCGGCTTTCGGGCGGCGGGTCGGGCAATCTCGCCCCCACCGACCCGCTGGCCCGCACGCGGCTGCTGGTGGTCTCGGCGCTGGAGGCCAAGGGCAGCCGCATCCGGCTGGCCGCGCCGCTGGAGCTGGACGCCCTGCCGCCGAGCTTACGCGCCCGCTGCAAGACCACGCGAGAGACGGGGTTCGATCCGGCTTCGGGCAGCGTCTCGGTGCGCGAGCGGGTGCGGCTCGGCGCGCTGGTACTGGCCGACCGCAACGCCCCGGCCATGCCGGATGAAATCCAGGCAGCACTGGCCAACGCGCTCTCCACCAGGCTGGACCAGCTCGACTGGACCGAGGCGGCCGAAAATTTCTGCGCCAGGGTGGCGGTGATGCGGCAGAGCGACCCGGACTACCCCGACCTCTCCCGCCCCACCTTGGCCGCCAGCGTGCAGGACTGGCTGGCCCCTTATCTGGCC
>DAIDJU010000030.1 GCA_027451225.1 Acidocella sp.
GCGCTGGGCGGGATCACCGCCCTCGCCTTCCTCGCCGCCCCCTCGGCGCTGCGCCCAGCCATGGGGCTGCTGCCGCTCGCCGTGCAACTGGTATGGACGCGCTACGTGATCCGCCGCGCCCGGATCGCCAGGCTGGACCGCTGGTAAAAGCCAGAAAATCCCTTGCATCTTGCTGGGGGCCAGCGTAAAGCCGGGCCTTCCACGCCGCCGGTCGGGATCGGCGGCTCAAAACATATTGGAGCAGATACGGTGAAGGCGAACATTCATCCGGACTACCACGAGGTCAACATCATCATGACCGACGGGACTGAATTCAAGACCCGCTCGTGCATGGGCAAGCCGGGTGAGACCCTGCGCCTCGACATCGACCCGAAGTCCCACCCCGCGTGGACCGGCGTGCAGCGCGTGATGGACACGGGCGGCCAGGTCGCCAAGTTCAACAAGAAGTTCGCCAGCATCGGCCTGCGCAAGAAGTAAGACCAAGCCCCAACGGGCATGGCGGAAAAGGCCCCCTCGCGGGGCCTTTTTTATGACCGGCGCGCGTCGAACAGATGATCGATGTTGCGCAGCTGGTCCTTGAAGAAGTGCGAAAATACGTGTCCGCCCGTGCCGGTGGCGACGAAATACAGCGCGTCGCTATTGGCCGGATGCAGCACGGCATCGATGGCCGCGGCCCCCGGCGCGCAGATCGGCCCCGGCGGCAGCCCGGCATGGGCGTAGGTGTTGTAGGGCGAGGGATTGGCGAGATCCGCCCGGCTGATGCCCGTACCGCCCGACTGCTTGCCTCCGGTGGCGGCGTAGATCACCGTCGGGTCGGCTTGCAGCTTCATGCCCTGGCGCAGCCGGTTCTCGTACACGGCGGCCACCTGTGGCAGCTCATGGCCCAGCGGTGTTTCCTGCTGCACGATGGAGGCGAGGATCAGCGCCTCCTGCGGTGAATTCAGTGGCAAATTCGCGTCGCGCTTGGCCCAGGCATCGGCCAGCGTGGTCTGCATCGCGGTTTCGGCGCGGGCCAGGATGGCGGCGCGCGGCGTGCCCCAGAGGTAATTATAGGTTTCCGGCAGCACACTGCCATCGGGCGGGGGGGTAACCTCACCCGTCGTGGTGCCGGCGGCGTTAAGGATTTTCGCGATTTCCGCGCCTGTCAGCCCCTCGGGGATGGTTACCTGATGCTCCACCGGCTTGCCGTGGCGCAATATGTCCAGAACATCCTTGAGGCTGGCATGGGCGGGGAAGATGAATTCCCCGGCATGCAGCACGCCGTTATGGCGGGTGAGCCACGCGGCGGCGCGGAAGATGAGCGGATGGCGGATTACCCCGGCCTTGGCCAGTGTCTCCGCCGTGGCGGTGCCGCCCCCGGCGGGGATCACCAGATCGGCCTTGGCGAGCCCGGGACCGGGCTCGGTATAAAGCTGCCGCGTAATGGATCGCCCTGCTTGCAGCGTGACAAGCAGGGCGATCAGAACCAGCAGAATCCGGTTGCGGCGTGAAATGGCTTAGACGGCCCGCTTGAACAGGATGGAGGCGTTGGTGCCGCCAAAGCCGAAGCTGTTGGACAGCGCCACGTTGATCTTGCGCTGCTGCGCCTGCAAGGCCACGCGGTCGATCACCGAGGCGCGGCTGGGTTCGTGCAGGTTCAGGGTCGGCGGGGCGACGCCGTCGCGGATGGCGAGGATCGAGAAAATCGCCTCGATGGCGCCGGCCGCACCCAGCAAATGCCCGGTGGCGGATTTGGTGGAGGACATGGCGACCTTCTTGCCATGTTCGCCGAACATGTTCTCCGCGGCTTCGAGTTCGAGGTCATCGCCCATCGGGGTGGAGGTGCCGTGCGCGTTGATGTAGTCCACATCCGCCGGGCTCAGGCCGCCATTCTTGAACGCGGCCTTCATGGCGCGGAACGCGCCGTCGTGATGCTCGGCGGGAGCGGTGATGTGGTGCGCGTCGCCGGACATGCCGTAGCCGCCGATCTCGGCGTAGATCTTCGCGCCGCGCTTCTTGGCGTGTTCGTATTCTTCCAGCACCACCACGCCGGCGCCTTCGCCCATCACGAAGCCGTCGCGGTCCTTGTCCCAAGGGCGGGAGGCTTCGGTCGGCCGGTCGTTGAAGCCGGTGGAGAGGGCGCGCGACGCGCAGAACCCGGCAATGCCCAGCGGGTTCACGGCAGCTTCGGCGCCGCCAGCCACCATCACGTCCGCATCGCCATAGGCGATCAGGCGAGAGGCGTCGCCAATGGCGTGCACGCCGGTGGCGCAGGCCGTCACGGCGGAGTGGTTGGGGCCCTTGAGGCCGTATTTGATGGAGACCTGCCCGGAGATCAGGTTGATCAGCGCGGCGGGGATGAAGAAGGGCGAAACGCGCTTGGCGCGGCCCTCATGCACCATGATGGAGGTCTCATAGATGGTCTGCAGACCGCCGATGCCCGAACCGATCATCACGCCGGAGGCGCATTTGTCCTCCTCGGTCTCCGGCACCCAGCCGGAATCCGCCATGGCCTGCGCGGCGGCGACCATGCCGTGATGGATAAAGCGGTCCATCTTCTTGAGCTCCTTGACCGCGATCCATTCGGAAAGGTCAAGCTTGCCTTCGGCGGCAGGTCCCGCGGGGACCTGACCGGCGATTTTGGCCGTCAGCTCCGTGGTGTCGAAAGAGTCGATGGCGCTGATGCCGGACTCTCCGTTGATCAGCCTCTTCCAGACATGTTCTACCCCTACCCCAAGCGGGCAGGTGATCCCCATACCTGTTACGACAACACGGCGCATGCGAACTCCTTGGACGGCTTTTTAGTGGAGAAGGCTGGTAAAAGCCTTACTCGGCCTTCTGCTTCTCGATGTACTCGACCGCATCCTTCACGGTCGTGATCTTCTCGGCGGCATCCTCGGGGATCTCGACGCCAAAGGCTTCCTCGAACGCCATCACCAGCTCCACGGTGTCCAGCGAGTCAGCGCCCAGGTCGTCGATGAAGGAGGCTTCCGGGGTCACCTTGGCTTCGTCCACGCCCAGGTGCTCGACAACGATCTTCTTAACCTTATCGGCGATTTCGCTCATAAAACTTCACTTTCCTGCAACTAGAATGATGGTGACAGTGCAACCTTAGCACCGCCGGGCATACATCGTTAACCCTAGACGAGGCGGCGCTTAGCACGGTTTTTCGCGCCACGCCAAGCGGCCTTGCCTTGGGGGGGGTCAGGCCATCGCCATGCCGCCATTCACATGAATGGTGCTGCCGGTGACCCAGCCAGCCTCTTCGGCGGCCAGATACACCACGGCGGCGGCGATATCGCTGGGCTGGCCCAGGCGGCCCAGCGGGATCTTGCCCGAGAGATCGGCGCGCTGCGCGTCGGAGAGCGCGTCGGTCATCGGGGTCTCGATGAAGCCGGGGGCGACGAGGTTCACGGTGATCCCGCGCGAGGCGACTTCCTGCGCCAGGGACTTCGTCAGGCCCACGAGCCCGGCCTTGGCGGCGCAGTAATTGGCCTGGCCCGGATTGCCGGTGGTGCCCACGATGGAGCCGATATTGATGATGCGCCCGGCCTTGCGGCGGAGCATGAACTTCAGCGCGGCGCGGATCAGGCGGAAGGGGGCGCCGAGATCGACGTTCAGCACCTTCTCCCAATCGGCGTCGGACATGCGCATGGCCAGGCCATCCTTGGTCAGCCCGGCATTGTTCACCAGAATGTCCACCTTGCCGAGTGCGGCCTCGGCGTCGTTGATCAGCCGCGCGGCCTCGTCGGCCTGGGAGAGATCGGCGGGCAGCACATGGGTGCGCTCGCCCAGCTCGGCGGCCAGGGTGTCCAGCGCCTCGCGCCGCGTGCCGGAGAGCGCCACGGTCGCCCCCTGCTTGTGCAGCGCGCGGGCGATCTCGGCGCCGATACCGCCGGACGCGCCGGTGATCAGCGCGGTTTTTCCAGTCATATCAAACATTTACAGAACCTTCAGCAGAGCTTCGATATCGGCGGGGGTGCCGGCGGAGATGGCGGTGGCGTCCGGCGCGATGCGCTTGACCAGCCCGGCCAGCACCTTGCCCGAGCCCAGCTCGACGAAATTGGTCGCGCCCAGGGCCACCATCTCCTGCACGCTCTCGCGCCAGCGCACGGTGGCGGTCACTTGGCTCACCAGCAGGTCGCGGATCAGGTTGGGGTCGGTCACTTTCTGCGCGGTCACGTTCGCCACCACGGGCACCACCGGGGTGCGGGGCGGGATGTTGGCGAAGGCTTCGGCCATGGCGTCGGCGGCCGGGGCCATCAGCGCGCAATGGAAGGGGGCCGAGACCGGCAGCAGCATGGCGCGCTTAACGCCCTTGGCCTTGGCGATCTCGATGGCGCGGTCCACCGCGGCCTTATGGCCGGAGATGACGACCTGGCCGCCGCCATTGTCGTTGGCGGCGGAGACGATCTCGCGCCCCTCGGGACCCATCTCGGCCTCGGCGCAGATTTCGCGCGCGGCGTCCATTTCCACGCCCAGCAGGGCGGCCATTGCGCCCATGCCAGCGGGCACGGCGCGCTGCATGGCCTGGCCGCGCAGCTTCAGCAGTTGGGCGGTCTCGGCGATGGAGAAGGATTCCGCCGCCGCCAGCGCGGCGTATTCACCCAAGGAGTGCCCGGCGACGACGAGGGCCTTGTCCTTCAGGCTGATCCCGCCCTCGGCCTGCAACACGCGCAGCACGGCGAGGGAGACGGCCATCAGCGCGGGCTGGGCGTTCTCGGTCAGCGTCAGCTCTTCGGACGGGCCTTCGAACATTAGCTTGGAGAGCTTCTGCTTCAGAACCTCGTCCACTTCCTCGAATACCTGACGGGCGGGCGCGAAGGCGGCGGCGAGGTCGCGGCCCATGCCGACGGCCTGGCTGCCCTGTCCCGGGAATATAAAGGCGTTCACCGCCATGTCGTGGGTCTCCTCTAACGTGGGGCCGCACTAGCATGAGCCGGGCGGGACGCAAAATTTCGTTCCAATAGAAGTTTCTGGGGGTGCGATTTTTTCGAAAAGGGCGTGAAAAATGCCGCTTTTTGAAAAAGCAGCACCAAAAACTTTTGTCAGTTATTCAGTGCTTTGTTTTACAGCAGTCCCAGAGCGGCCAGTTCGCGGCGCATGGCTTCGGGCATTTCGGCGGCGCCGTCCTCGCGCGCGGTCAGGTCCGGCGGCGCGTCCTTGGGGTCCAGATAGCGCCAACCCTGAAACGCCCGCTGCGCCCGCGCCTCCAGGCGCACCAGCGTGGGGTCCAGCACCAAAGCGGTGCTCGGCGTGCCGTCTTCGGGATCGGTGTCCTGGGTAATGTCGAGAATGCGCTGGCGGGCGAGGATGACCCCGCCGATGACCCAGTAGATCGAGCCGCCATCGGTGAGTTCGGCGGCGCGCTTGGGGAAATTGCGCGTGTAATGACGCAAGGGCGGATTTGCATCCGCCCTTGCCGATTGCAGCGCGGAGAGGTGCGCGATGTCACGCACCCCCACGGCCAGTTTGATCAGGTGGATCAGTTCTTGGACTTGTCCACCAGGGCGTTCTTGCCGATCCAGGGCATCATGGCGCGCAGCTTGGCGCCCACTTCCTCGATCGGGTGGGCGGCGTTGCGGCGGCGGATGGCCTTGAAGCTGCTCTGGTGCACCTTGTTCTCCAGCATCCAGTCGCGGGTGAAGCGGCCGGTCTGGATGTCTTCCAGGACCTTCTTCATCTCGGCCTTGGTCTCGGCGGTGATCAGGCGCGGGCCGGTCACATACTCGCCGTACTCAGCGGTGTTGGAGATGGAGTAGTTCATGTTGGCGATGCCGCCTTCGTAGATCAGGTCCACGATCAGCTTCACCTCGTGCAGGCACTCGAAATAGGCCATCTCGGGGGCGTAGCCACCCTCGACCAGCGTCTCGAAGCCGGCCTTGATCAGCTCGACCAGACCGCCGCACAGCACGGCCTGCTCGCCGAACAGGTCGGTCTCGCACTCTTCCTGGAAGGTGGTCTCGATGATGCCGCCCTTGCCGCCGCCATTGGCCGAGGCATAGGAGAGGGCGAGGTCGAACGCGTTGCCGGTGACGTTCTGCGCCACGGCGACCAGGGTCGGCACGCCGCCGCCCTTCAGGTACTCGCCGCGCACGGTGTGGCCGGGGCCCTTGGGGGCGACCATGAACACGTCAACGTCGGCGCGCGGCTCGATCAGGTTGAAATGCACGTTCAGGCCGTGGGCGAAGGCCAGCGCCGCGCCGGGGCGCAGGTTCGGGGCCAGATCCTTGTAATACAGGTCGGCCTGGCCCTCGTCCGGGGTCAGGATCATGACGACATCGGCCCAGGCGGCGGCTTCGGCCGGGGTCATCACCTTCAGGCCCGCGCCTTCGGCCTTCGCGATGGCGGTGGAACCCGGACGCAGGCCGATGGCCAGCTCCTTCACGCCGCTATCCTTCAGGTTCAGCGCATGGGCATGGCCCTGGCTGCCGTAACCGATGATGGCGACCTTCTTGCCCTTGATGAGGTTAACGTCGGCATCCCGATCGTAATAAACGCGCATGTGACTATGTCCCTGCTTTGGTTCGAATAGTAAAAACTGGCGCGTCCCCTATTACGTTTCCGCGCCGCTGTCACGCAGAGGCGGGCGGAAGGGCGGGGGAGGCGCTGAAAACCGGGGTGGATTACCCGATCGTCTTCACGCCGCGGGCGATGGCCGCGACGCCGGTGCGGGAGACCTCGGCCAGCCCCAGCGGGCGCATCAGGTCTAGGAAGGCGTCCAGCTTGTCGGTCGCGCCGGTCAGCTCGAAGGTGAAGCTCTCGGTGGTCGCGTCGATCACCCGGGCGCGGAAGGCGTCGGCCAGGCGCAGCGCCTCGGCGCGCTTCTCGCCCGTGCCCAGCACCTTGATCAGCGCCAGTTCGCGGGCCAGATGCGGGCCTTCCGTCAGGTCCAGCACCTTATACACCGGCACCAGCCGGTCGAGCTGCGCCTTGATCTGCTCGATGACCATCGGCGTGCCGCGCGTGACGACGGTGATGCGCGACTTCGAGCCGTCGCGCTCCACCGGGGCGACGGTCAGGCTGTCGATGTTATAACCACGGCCGGAGAACAGCCCGATGACACGGGCCAGAACGCCGGACTCATTTTCAACCAGCACCGAGATGGTGGCGCTGCTCAGATCCCCGTTTGCCATTAGACGAGCGCCAGCCCGGCATCGGTGACGCCCGGTTTATTGTCGCTGTCCTTATGCTCCGGCCCCAGCAGCATCTGGTTATGCGCCGCACCCGAGGGAATCATCGGGAACACGTTCTCTTTCTCGTCCACGCAGATATCGGCAATCACTGGCTTGTCCACCGCAATCATCTCCGCAATCACCCGGTCCAGATCCTCCACCTTTTCCGCGCGCAGACCCACCGCGTGGAAACTCTCGGCGAGCTTCACGAAATCCGGCAGCGCCGCCGAATAGCTCTCCGAATAGCGGCTGCCGTGCAGCAGCTCCTGCCACTGCCGGACCATGCCCATGTAGTGGTTGTTGAGGATGAAAATCTTCACCGGCAGGCGGTATTGCGCCAGCGTGCCCAGCTCCTGGATGTTCATCAGCGTGCTGGCCTCGCCGGCGATGTCCACCACCAGCGCGTCCGGGTGCGCCACCTGCACGCCCATGGCGGCGGGCAGGCCGTAGCCCATGGTGCCGAGGCCGCCGGAGGTCATCCAGTGGTTGGGCTTCTCGAACTTGAAGTACTGGGCCGCCCACATCTGGTGCTGGCCGACCTCGGTGGTCACGTAGGTGTCGCGCCCGCGGGTGGCCTTGTAGAGTTGCTCAATGGCGTATTGCGGCTTGATGATGCTGCCCGGGTCGCGGTTCTGCGTGTAGCGGAGCGACTGCTTGGCGCGCCAAACGTCGATCTGCGTCCACCACTGGGCCAGAGCCTGCTTGTCCTGCGCGGTGTGGTCGGCCTTCCAGGCTTCGATCAGCGCCTTCAGGGTCGCCAGCGCGTCGCCGATGATCGGCACGTCCACCACCACGGATTTGTTGATGTTGGCGGGGTCGATATCGGCGTGGATCTTCTTCGAGCCGGGCGAGAACGCGTTCAGCCGCCCGGTCACGCGGTCGTCGAAACGCGCGCCGATGTTCAGCATCACGTCGCAATCATGCATCGCGAGATTGGCTTCGTAGGTGCCGTGCATGCCCAGCATGCCCAGGAACAGCGGGTCCGAGGCCGGGTAGGCGCCCAGGCCCATCAGCGTGTTGGTGCAGGGGAAGTTGGTGAGGCGCACGAACTCGGTGAGCAGGCGCGAGGCTTCCGGCCCGGCATTGATGACGCCGCCGCCCGCATAGACCACCGGGCGATGGGCGCGCTTGAGCAGCTCGACCGCTTCCTTGATCTTCGCGGGGTCCGGCTCGGTGCGCGGGCGGTAGGAGCGGTGAGGGGCCGCACTCGGGTCTTTATACGGGGCGGGGGCGATCAGGATGTCCTTCGGCAGATCGACCACCACGGGGCCGGGGCGGCCGGTGCGGGCCACCTGGAAGGCCTCGTGCACGATGCGGACCAGATCGTCCGAGCGCTTGACCAGATAGTTATGCTTGGTCGCCTGACGGGTGATGCCGGTGGTGTCGGCCTCCTGGAAGGCGTCGTTGCCGATGAGATGCGTCGGCACCTGGCCGGTGAGGCAGACGAGGGGGATGCTGTCCATCAGCGCATCGACCAGCCCGGTGACGGCGTTGGTGGCGCCGGGGCCGGAGGTGACGAGCACCACGCCGACCTTGCCGGTGGAGCGGGCGTAGCCCTCCGCCGCATGCACCGCCGCCTGCTCGTGCCGGACCAGAATGTGCCGGATCTCGTTCTGCTGGAAGATGGCATCGTAAATCGGCAGCACCGCGCCGCCGGGATAGCCGAAAATCGTGTCCACGCCCTGCGCCTTCAGCGCGCGGAGAATGGCTTCCGCGCCTGATTTCATCAGTTCGTTTGGTGCGATCGTGCCGTCCATGGGTCTGTCCTGCCGGTCAGGGGGAAATAATATCGCAGCGAATTAGCGTCAGTGGCGGCGAAGGTCAACCGGTACGATTTATAAAATTTACCAAATCGGCAATAAATCTTTCCGAAAGTTGCGTAAAATGGCTAATTCTTGAATGAATTATTTGCATGTCTGAGCTGCTTACCAATTTCTGGTGCCGGAACCACGTGCCTTGGCGCTTGGTGTACTGGTGCGTGACCAGCACGGCGCGGGCCTTGGCTTCCTCCAGCGAGACCTCGCCGCGCAGGTAAGCTGCCAGCTCCGGCACGCCATGGGCGCGCATCAGGGGCAGGGCAGGGTCCAGCCCCAGGGCCAGGAAATCCCGCACCTCCTCCAGCGCGCCCTGGGCCAGCATGGCGGTGAAGCGGGTCTCGATCGCCTCGCGCAGGGCGGGGCGGGGCGGGTCGAGCAGGATCATTTTCACCCGCCAGCCGGTCAGCTTGTCCGTGGGTTGGGACTGCCAATAGGTCAGCCCCTTGCCGGTGGAGAGCAGCACCTCGTAAGCGCGGGCGATGCGCTGGCTATCCCCCGGCTTCAGCTTTTGCGCGGTTTCGGGGTCCAGCTTCACGTGGAGCGCTTGCGAGCCGATCTCGGCGATCAGCCGTCTTGCCTCCTCGCGCGCGGCGGGATCAGGCTCGGGGATGTCCGCGATGCCGTTGACCAGCGAGGAGAAATACATCCCCGTGCCGCCGCAGAGTATGGGGAATTCCGCCTGCGCCATCTCGGCCAACGCCGCCTCGCGCCACCAGGCGGCGTTGGCGGGCTCGCCCGCCGCGCGCACGCCGTAAAGCCGGTGCGGGGCCAGGGCCTCGTCCTCCGGGCTCGGCCGGGCGGTGATGATTCGCAGTTCGCGATAGCACTGCATGGCGTCCGCATTGATGATGGTGCCGCCCAGGCGCCGCGCCAAAGCCAGGGCCAGGGCGGATTTTCCGCTCGCCGTCGGCCCCGCCAAAATAAGGGCTGTGCGTTGCCCTGAACCGTTCTCTGTCCTACCAGTCGCGACCATGTCTCATATCGTCACTTTCGTTGCCAACCGGCAAGCCGGCTCCCTCACCGCCGCCGAGGCCAAGCGCGCCCAGGTTTTCGCCCAGGGCTTCGACCTCACGTGGCTCGACGAAGGCCGCGCCTTTGAGTTCTCCGTGCAGAACGTGCCGGACCGCGCCGCCCTGGCCGCTGGGCTGGACCATAAGCAGGTGGATATCTTCGTCACCAAATCCCGCGGGCGGCGCAAGGCCGTGCTGGTGGCGGATATGGACAGCACCATCGTCACCGCCGAGACGCTGGACGAGCTGGCGGCCTTTGCCGGGCTGAAGGACCAGATCGCCGAGATCACCAAGCGGGCGATGAACGGCGAGCTGGATTTCCCCTCCGCCCTGCGCGAGCGCGTGTCGATGCTGAAGGGGCTGAAGCTCTCGGCGCTGGAGGCCACATGGTCCGAAATCCAGTTCTGCCCCGGCGCGCGGGAGCTTGTGGCCACCATGCGTGCCCATGGCGCGACCACGGCGCTGGTTTCGGGCGGGTTCACCTTCTTTACCGCCCGCGTGACGGCCGAGATCGGCTTCGACCTGCACCGCTCCAACGTGCTGCTGGATAACGGCTCCGAACTCACCGGCGAGGTGGCCGAGCCGATCCTGGACAAGGACGCCAAGCTGCACACGCTGCAGGAGCTGGCCGAGAAGCGCGGCGTGAAGATGGCCGCCACGTTGGCGGTGGGCGATGGCGCGAACGATTTGCCGATGCTGCGAGAGGCGGGGCTGGGCATCGCCTACCATGCCAAGCCGGTGGTGGCGGCGCAGGTGGCCAACCGGGTGGAATATACGGACTTGACCTCGCTGCTGTTTGCGCAAGGATACCCCGCGAGTGCGTTCAAAACTGGGGAGTAGGGCATGAAGACGAGAGCGGCGGTGGCACGGGCGGCGGGGCAGCCGCTTTCCCTCGAGATGGTGGACATCGAGGGCCCGAAATTTGGCGAGGTGATGGTGGAGGTGAAGGCCACCGGCATTTGCCATACGGATGAATACACCCTCTCCGGCATGGACCCGGAAGGCATTTTCCCTGCCATTCTGGGCCATGAGGGTGCTGGCGTGGTGGTGGAGGTCGGCCCCGGCGTGACCAGCCTGAAGAAGGGCGACCATGTGATTCCGCTCTACACGCCGGAATGCCGCCAGTGCAAAACCTGCCTCTCGCGCAAGAGCAATCTCTGCACGGCGATCCGCACCACCCAGGGCAAGGGCGTGATGCCGGACGGCACCTCGCGCTTCTCCTGCGATGGCGCGCCGGTGATGCACTATATGGGCTGCTCCACCTTCGCCAATTACACCGTGCTGCCCGAGATCGCGCTCGCCAAGGTGCGCGAGGACGCGCCCTTCGAGAAGATCTGCTACATCGGCTGCGGTGTGACCACGGGCATCGGCGCCGTGTTCAACACCGCCAAGGTGCAGCCGGGCGATAATGTCGTGGTGTTCGGCCTCGGCGGCATTGGCCTGAACGTGATCCAGGGGGCCCGCATCGCGGGGGCCGACAAGATCATCGGCGTGGATTTGAACAACGGCCGCAAGGCCATGGCCGAGAAATTCGGCATGACGCATTTCGTCAACCCGAGCGAGATCGGCGAGGATCTGGTGCCGTATCTCGTCAACCTCACCGATGGCGGGGCGGATTACTCCTTCGAGTGCATCGGCAATGTGAAGGTGATGCGCCAAGCGCTGGAATGCTGCCATCGCGGCTGGGGCACCTCGATCATCGTCGGCGTGGCGGGGGCGGGGCAGGAGATTTCCACCCGTCCGTTCCAGCTCGTCACCGGCCGCAGCTGGAAGGGCACGGCCTTCGGCGGGGCCAGGGGCCGCACGGATGTGCCGAAGATCGTGGATTGGTACATGGAGGGGAAGATCGACATCGACTCCCTCATCACCCACGTCATGCCCTTCGAGCGCATCAACGAGGGCTTCGAGCTGATGCGCAAGGGCGAGAGCATCCGCTCCGTGGTGGTGTACTGACCCGCCCAAAGCGGGGTTGAGCGAGATCAAGGCTATTTTGTTCCGCTTGTGATTTGTCTCCGTCCGGCGTGAGCTGCCCAGGGCAGTGCCACGCCGGTCATCACAGGAGACAATTTCATGGGCAGGACATCATATGGGCTGGCGGCTTTCGTTGCGGCTGGTTTGGCTTTTGCGGGCATTGCTCCCGCCGCCATGGCGCAGACCTCAGACACCGCCACCCAGCCTGACGAACCAGCCGGTTATGGCTACGGCCCAGGCATGATGGGCGGCGGTTGGGGCGCTGGACCCGGCATGATGCAAGGTTGGAACGGAAAAGCCGGAGCCGGGATGATGGGGGGCTGGGGCGGTTCTGGCCCAGGCTTCGGCCATTGGGGAGGACCGGCGGTCCCCATCGCTGACCGGCTGGCGGCGCTGAAGGACGAGTTGAACATCACGGCTGGCGAAACCGATGCCTGGAACACCTATGCGGCGGCGGTGACGACGGCGGATAAGAGCTTTGTGGACGGCATGAAGGCGTTATGGCAGCCGCCAGCCAGCGGGGCGATGACGCCCGACCAGCGCTTTGACGCCATGAACAAGATGGTGGCGCTGATGAAGCAAGGTTACGACCAGAAGAAAGCGGCGGCGGATGCGCTGATGCCGCATCTGACGCCGTATCAGCAGGGCCAGGCCAGCGAGGTTCTTCCTGGTCTGGCGGCTCGGCACCGTGGCTGTGGCATGATGAACGGCGGCATGATGGGCGGCTGGTAAGCCAATGTGGTCAGCCCGCTCCGGCTGGGGCGGGCTGACGCGTTATTATTGCCCCGAGGGCGAGACCGGCGCGCCGCCCGGTGCGCCGTAGCGCTGCAGCAGGGTGCGCAGCGGGTTTGCGCCGGGGTTGGTGCCCTGGCCGTACAGCACGATGGCCCGCGCGCCCGGCGCCTGGCCGTAATAGCGCTGCTCCAGATTGGTGTTGTCGGACATCACGGCGCCGGAGAGCGAGATGCCGCCATATAGGCCCTCGGTATCCGAGAAGCTGACGATATCCGCGTTCAGCGCCGTGGACATCGAGCCGTTGATCCCGCCGCCGAGCGTGGCGATGGTCAGCCCGCCATCCAGCCCGAACTTGAACTGCGAGTTGAGCAGCGCGTTCAGCCCGCCTTTGGTCATCACCATCATCATCACCTCGGCGCTTTGCAGGCCGATCTGCAGGCCAAAGCTGCCGCTGCCCAGCGAGTAGAAGGCCGGGTAGGACCAGGTGCCGTCATCCGCGCGGGCGGAAAGCACGCACACCCCGCCCTCGCCGCCGAAGATGAACCCGGCGCGGAAGATGTTCGGGCAGATCACCACCGCCTTGGACCGGCGCAGCATGTATTCCACCTGGTTGCCCATGCCGCTGCCGACCATGTCCTCCAGCGCCAGGGTGGAGCTGTCCACCAGATGTTGCGGCGTGCCGGCACAGGCGGGGGCGGCGGTACCAAGGGCCAAGGCGGCGGCAAGCAAAAGGCGCTTCATGGGAGAATGGCTCCTGTGATTATTTCGGTTCAGCCGGAATCGACTCGGCCGGGGGTTCATTAATAGATAAAATCCGCCAGCCGCGATCGTTAAATTCAAGTCGGGTCAGCGAGATGTTGTCGATTTGCAGGCAGAGCGCCTGATGCGGCGTCAGCCCCAGCGCATGCGCGCAGGCGGCGCGGATGGCCCCGCCATGCGAGACGATGATGGTATGTTCGCCCGTGGCGGAGCCGAGCAGGGCTTCCAGCCCTTCGCCCACGCGGGTGATGAGATGCGCGAAACTCTCGCCGCCCGGCGGGGTCTCGGCGGCGTGGATCGGCCAGAACGGATGGCGCTCGGTGTGGCCCCGCTCGTCGAACCTGGCGATGGGCATGCCCTGGAGCTGGCCGAAATTCTGCTCGACGAAGGCGGGGGCGATCTCGGGTTCCATCCTGGGGTAGCCCGCGCGCATCAGGGCGTCGGCGGTCAGGCGCGTGCGCGAGAGCGGGGTGCAGACCAGCCGGGCCGGGCGGGGCAGGCGGGCGGCCAGCGCGGCGTAGCGCCCGGCCTGGGCCAGCATGGTTTTCTCGCACAGGGGCACGTCGTCGGTGCCGTAGAGGTAGCAGAGCGAGTCCGGGTGCACGAGGGCATGACGGATGAGCCAGAATTGGTGCATGCTCATTCTCCGATGGCCAGCAGCGCGCCACGGACGCGCGCGCGGCGGAATTCGCCGGCGAAAATAACGATGGACGCCGCCGCCCAGGCCGCGTTCAGCCCCAAAGCCAGGGTGAGTTGCCGCCAATCCATGCCATGGCCGGTGAGGGCAGTGCGCAGGCCTTCGAAGATATGCGCCGCCGGAAGGGCCTGGGCCACGGGTTGCAGCCAGCCGGGCAGGGCGGCGAGCGGGTAATACACGCAGGCCAGCGGGGTGACGCCGAAGGCGATGGTCCAGGCCAGGGCCTCGGCCCCCGCGCCGTAGCGGAACAGCAGGGCGACGATGCCAAGCGCCACCCACCAGCCCATCACGAGCAGGTTGAAGAAGAACAGCAGCATCACCGGGCCGGGCGCAAAGATATCATAGCTATAGAGAAAATAAGCGATGATTGTGGCAGGAAGCAGGCCGAGCAGCGTGCGCCCCGCCGAGACCGCGAGCAGCGCGCCCAGCAACTCGCCCGGCCGCAGCGGGCTGACGAAGAGATGCCCGAGATTGCGCGACCAGATTTCCTCGAGAAAGCTCATGGTCACGCCGAGCTGCCCGCGCAGCATGATCTCCCACAGCAGCACGCCGCCGATGAACCCGCCCGCCGCCACCGCGCGCGGCGCGCCATGCGCCCCGGCGATGTAAGTGGAGGTAAAGCCCCAGATCAGCAGCTCCAGCGTCGGCCAATAGGCGATTTCGACCAGGCGCGGCCAGGAATGGCGGTAGAGGGCGAGATGGCGGTACACCATGCCCCAGATGCGGCGGAGGGACTGCATCACAGCTCCCTGTTCCGGGCGATGTCCAGAAACACCTGTTCCATGTCCTCCCGCCCGTAGCGGGCGATCAGTTCGGCGGGCGGGCCACGGTCCACGATGCGCCCGGCCTTCAGCATCAGCACATTGTCGCACAGCCGCTCCACCTCGCCCATGTTGTGCGAGGCGAGCAGGATGGCCGCTCCCTGGCGGCGCCGGTAGTCCTCCAGCACGCCGCGCACGTAATCGCCGGTGTCGGGGTCCAGGCTGGCGGTGGGTTCATCCAGCAGCAGCAGCTCGGGCTGGTTGATCAGCGACTTGGCGAGCGCCACGCGGGTTTTCTGCCCGGCGGAAAGCTCGCCCGCCGGGCGCTTGAGCAGGCTGCCGAGGTTGAACTGCTCGGCCAGCGCCGCGATGCGCCGCTTGAGGTCCGGCACGTTGTAGAGATGCCCGTACACGGCGAGGTTCTCGTAAACGGTCAGCCGGCCGGGCAGGGCGATATAGGGGGAGGAGAAATTCATCCGCGCCAGGGCGGGGAAGCGGTCGCGCGCCATGTCGTGCCCCAGCACGGTGATGCTGCCGGAACTCGGCACCAGCAGGCCGAGCAGCATGGCGATGGTGGTGGTCTTGCCCGCGCCATTGCCGCCGAGCAGCCCCAGCAC
>DAIDJU010000031.1 GCA_027451225.1 Acidocella sp.
GCTGGTCGGCTTTGGCACCTTCGCCACTGCTGCGCGTGAGGCCTCCAAGGGCCGTAACCCGCGCACCGGCGAAGAGATTGATATTCCGGCTTCCACGTCTGTCCGCTTCAAGCCTGGCAAAACGCTGAAGGATGCGGTTAACTAATTCTGCTTCGGGGTGGGCGGCGTCTGCCGCCCCTCCTGTTTTATTGTTTCAGGGCGGTTAGCTCAGCGGTAGAGCGTCTCGTTTACACCGAGAGGGTCGGCGGTTCGAAACCGTCACCGCCCACCATTTTCCAGCTAGGTTATTTTTGTAACCCAGCTTTTCACTGACAAAAAACAGAAACATAACTTTCTTTCCTGTAGTGCGCTTGACGTGGATCAAATAGCCCATTACACGGCCCTCATACTGAATTGCGGGTGTAGCTCAGTCGGTTAGAGCGCCGGCCTGTCACGCCGGAGGTCGCGGGTTCGAGCCCCGTCACTCGCGCCAGTTGTCATTCTCCGATCCAACTTGGAGTAATACCTCCCCTTCGTGGTACGATCTTGACCACGACGTGTCCGAGTGCGACACGGCGAATGACCTACTGTGAGCTGAGCGCCTTTACAGGCCCAGCGCAAACAAGGAGATGAGCAGGTGCAGGTAGCCCTTTCGCAATATTTCCCCATCCTTGTTTTCCTGGCCATTGGCGCCTTCCTTGGATTGGCCTTCGTATTTGGCTCCAAGTTCGCTGCCCGCCAGAAGCCCTATGCGGAAAAACTCACGGCCTATGAATGCGGTTTCGACGCCTTTGGCGATGCCCGCCGGCGTTTCGACGTCCGCTTCTATCTGGTGGCCATTCTCTTTATTATTTTCGACGTGGAAGTCGCTTTCCTGTTCCCTTGGGCTGTCAGCCTGAGCCGGATCGGCCATGTCGGATTTTTCTCGATGCTCGGCTTTCTCGGAGTCTTAACTGTCGGCTTCGTATACGAGTGGAATAAAGGCGCGTTGGATTGGGAGTAGCCGCATGAGCATGGTGAAGGACGCCACGCAGATCGCCTGGAACCGCGAAGAGCTGCCTCCCGGCGCTGAACAGGACGCGGTCATCAAGGGGATCACCGGGGAGATCGCGGGCAAGGGCTTTGTCGTCGCGAATATCGACAAGGTGGTGAACTGGGCCCGCACGGGCAGCCTTTGGCCGATGACCTTCGGCCTGGCCTGTTGCGCGGTGGAGATGATCCACGCCTACATGCCCCGTTACGACCTCGACCGGTTCGGCATCATCCCCCGCGCTTCGCCCCGCCAGAGCGACGTCATGATCGTCGCCGGCACGCTGACCAACAAGATGGCCCCCGCTCTGCGCAAGGTTTACGACCAGATGCCCGAGCCGCGCTGGGTGATCTCCATGGGCAGCTGCGCCAATGGCGGCGGCTACTACCATTACTCCTATTCCGTGGTCCGCGGCTGCGACCGGATTGTGCCGGTGGACGTGTACGTGCCCGGCTGCCCGCCCACCGCCGAGGCGCTGGTTTACGGAATTATGCAGTTGCAAAAGAAAATCCGCCGGACAGGGACCATTCTCCGTGGCTGACGAAACCAAACAGGACGCGCCGCCGGTCGATACCGTGCTGCAGACCATCGCCTCCCTGCCGGGGGTGCTCAGCGCCCACCGCGAGCGCGATGAGCTGGTCGCCATCGCCAACAGCCACCCGGCTGCGAGCCTGTTCAAGCTACTGCGCGACGCGCATGGCTTCGAGCAGGTTATGGACATTTGTGGTGTGGACTACCCGGAGCGCCCGAAGCGCTTCGATGTCGTTTACAACCTGCTCTCCGTGACCCGTAACCTGCGCCTGCGCGTGGTTATGCAGGTGGCCGAGGGCGAGGAGATCAACTCCGTTTCCGGCGTCTGGCCGAGTGCCGGCTGGTGGGAGCGCGAGACCTGGGATCTGTTCGGCGTCCGCTTCAAGGGCCTGGCCGATCACCGCCGCATCCTCACCGATTACGGTTTCGAGGGGCACCCCCTGCGCAAGGACTTCCCGCTCACCGGTTATGTCGAGGTGCATTACGACACCGAGCGCAAGACCGTGGTGTACGACAAGGTGAAGCTGACGCAGGAATTCCGCAATTTCGATTTCCTCTCGCCCTGGGAAGGCATGACGACCCTGCCGGGTGACGAGAAGGCGCGTGGAGATCGCCGATGAGTGACGCCGCAACCCCGGTCACCCGGACCGTCGAGTTCGACAGCCACACCATCAATTTCGGTCCGCAGCACCCTGCCGCGCATGGCGTGCTGCGTCTGATTCTGGAGATGGATGGCGAGGTCATCGAGCGTGCCGACCCGCATATCGGCCTGCTGCACCGCGGCACCGAAAAGCTGATCGAGTATAAGAGCTACCTCCAGGCGCTCCCGTATTTCGACCGTCTGGACTATGTCTCCCCGATGGGCTGCGAGCATGCCTTCGCCCTGGCGACGGAGAAGCTGCTGGGCATCGAGGTGCCGGAGCGCGCGCAGTGGATCCGCGTGATGTTCGCCGAGCTGACGCGCGTGCTGAACCATCTGCTGGCCGTCGCCCACTTCGCGCTGGATTGCGGCGCCATCACCCCCGGCCTGTGGGGCTATGAGGAGCGCGAGGAGCTGCTGACCTTCTACGAGGCGGCGTCCGGCGCGCGTTTCCACGCCAATTATTTCCGTCCCGGCGGTGTGGCCAAGGATCTGCCCGAGGGGCTGACCGAGGAAATCGCCGCCTGGACCGAGCGCTTCCCCAAATTCATCGACGATCTCGAGAAGCTGCTGAACGGCAACCGCATCTGGAAGCAGCGCGTTGTCGATATCGGCGTGATCTCGGCCGAGGACGCGCTGGCCTGGGGCTTTTCCGGCCCATCCCTGCGCGGGTCCGGCGTGGCCTGGGACCTGCGCCGCGCCCAGCCTTACGACAAATACGCCGAGGTCGAGTTCGACGTGGCGGTCGGCAAGCATGGCGACTGCTATGACCGTTACCTCGTGCGCATGGCTGAAATGCGCGAGAGCGTGAAGATCGTGAAGCAGTGTCTGGCGAAGATGCAGCCCGGCCCGATCAAGGTGCAGGACTACAAGATCGCCCCGCCCAAGCGCGCGGACATGAAGAAGTCGATGGAAGCGCTGATCCATCATTTCAAACTCTATACCGAGGGGTATCACGTCCCGGCGGGTAGCACCTATACCGCCGTGGAGGCTCCCAAGGGCGAGTTCGGCGTGTATCTGGTATCCGACGGTACGAACCGTCCCTATCGCTGCAAGATCCGCTCGACCGGGTTCGCGCATCTTCAGGCGACGGAAAAACTGACGAAGGGCCACATGCTGGCTGACATGGTCGCGATCCTCGGGTCGCTTGATATTGTGTTTGGTGAGATCGACCGGTGAATACGCAGCCCGAGCCTCAGACTTTCATGTTTGACGAGATCTCCGAGCCGCTAGTGGCGAAGGCGATCTCCAAGTACCCCGAGGGGCGGCAGATGAGCGCGGTGAAAACCCTGCTCGACATCGCCCAGCGCCAGATTGGCCGGACCACCGGCTCCGCCTGGTTGCCGCAGGCGGCGCTGGATGCCGTGGCCGCGCGCCTCGGCGCCAAGCCGATGCGCATCTACGAGGTCGCCAGCTTCTACACGATGTTCAACCTCAAGCCGGTCGGCAAGTACCAGCTCCAGGTGTGCACCACCACGCCGTGCTGGCTGCGTGGTTCGGATGACATCGTGAGCGCCTGCAAGAAGGCCAGCGGCATCGAGCATTTCGGCGAGACCAGCGCGGATGGCGTGTTCACCCTCACCGAGGTCGAGTGCCTCGGCGCCTGCGTGAACGCCCCGATTTTGCAGGTCAACGACGATTACTATGAGGATATGACCGCGGCGAGCACCGAGGCGCTGATCGGCGACCTCAAGGCCGGCAAGCCGCTTCCGTCGGCGGGCTCACTGGGCGGGCGTAAATCCTCCGCTCCGGCCCCTGGCCAGACGACCCTTCTTCCTGCCTCTGGTTCCGGGGAGTAACCATGCTCAAGGACTCTGATCGCATCTATCAGAACCTCTACGGCCAGCAGGACTGGCGCCTGGCGGGCGCGCTTGCCCGTGGCGACTGGAACGGCACGGCGGACATCATCGCGCGCGGGCGCGATGCGCTGGTCGAGGAGATGAAAGCCTCCGTTATGCGCGGCCGTGGCGGTGCGGGCTTCCCCACCGGCATGAAATGGTCGTTCATGCCCAAGCAATCCGATGGCCGCCCGAGCTATGTCGTCATCAATGCCGACGAATCCGAGCCGGGCACCTGTAAGGACCGCGACATCATCCGCAATGAGCCGCACAAGCTCATCGAGGGTGCGCTGATCGCCTCCTTCGCCATGGGCGCGCACAAGGCGTTCATCTATATCCGCGGCGAGTATTACAACGAGGCCCAGCGTCTCCAATCCGCTATCGACGAAGCCTATCAAGCAGGGCTTCTGGGCAAGAATGCGGCAAATAGCGGGTGGGATTTTGACCTCGTGCTGCAACGCGGCGCGGGTGCTTATATCTGCGGTGAAGAAACCGCCATGCTCGAAAGCCTCGAGGGCAAGAAGGGCATGCCGCGCATGAAGCCGCCTTTCCCGGCGGGCATGGGCCTGTATGGCTGCCCGACCACGGTGAACAATGTCGAGACCATCGCGGGCGTGCCGACCATCATGCGCCGCGGCGGCGCGTGGTTCGCCGGGCTTGGCCGCCCGAAGAACGCGGGCACCAAGATCTTCTGCATCTCCGGCCATGTGAACAATCCTTGCAATGTCGAGGAAGAGCTTGGCGTGCCGCTGAAGGATCTGATCGAGAAACATGCCGGCGGCGTGCGCGGCGGCTGGGACAATCTCCAGGCCATCATCCCCGGCGGCGCCTCCATGCCGATCCTGAACAAGGCGATGGCCGATGTGCAGCTCATGGATTTCGACAGCCTCGCGGCGGTGAAATCCGGCATGGGCTCGGGCGCCATCATCGTCATGGACAAGTCCGTGGACGTGGTGAAGGCGATCTGGCGTCTGTCCAAGTTCTTCAAGCATGAGAGCTGCGGCCAGTGCACCCCGTGCCGCGAGGGCACCGGCTGGATGATGCGCCAGATGGACCGCATCGTGCAGAACAAGGCGACGCTGGCGGATATCCACCTGCTGGAGCAGGTGACGACCCAGGTGGCCGGGCACACGATCTGCGCCTTCGGCGAGGCCTCTTCCTGGCCGATCCAGGGCCTGATGCGCGCTTTCCGCCCCACGGTGGAGGCGCGGGCAACAGATTATCAGCCGCCGCAGACCGTGGCGCAGGCGGCGGAGTAAGCCATGGTAAAACTCACCATCGACGGTATCCAGGTCGAGGTCCCCGCTGGTTCGACCGTGATCCAGGCGGCCGACGCGGCCGGGGTCGAGATCCCCCGCTTCTGCTATCACGAGCGTCTCTCCGTGGCCGGCAATTGCCGCATGTGCCTCGTCGAGATCGAAAAGATGCCGCCGAAGCCGCAGGCCTCCTGCGGCATGCCGGTGTCCGAGGGCATGGTCGTCCACACCGATAGCGAGATGGTCCGCAAGGGCCGCCGCGGCGTGATGGAGTTCCTGCTCATCAACCACCCGCTGGATTGCCCGATCTGCGACCAGGGCGGCGAGTGCGATTTGCAGGACGAGGCCGTGAGCTACGGGCGCGACCATTCGCGCTTCGAGGAGCAGAAGCGCGCCGTCTCCAAGCCCGATTGGGGCCCGCTGGTCCGCACCACCATGACGCGCTGCATCCATTGCACGCGCTGCGTGCGCTTCACCACCGAGGTTGCCGGCACCGCCGAGCTGGGCGGCACCTTCCGTGGCGAGAACACGCAGATCGGCACGTTCATCGAGAAGGCGCTGACCTCCGAGCTGTCGGGCAACATCATCGATCTCTGCCCGGTCGGTGCGCTCACCTCCAAGCCCTACGCCTTCACCGCGCGCCCCTGGGAGCTGCGCAAGACCGATAGCGTGGACGTGCTGGATGCGCTGGGTTCCGCCATCCGCGTGGATGCCCGTGGCGCCGAGGTGCTGCGCATCCTGCCGCGCCTGAACGACGACGTGAACGAGGAATGGCTGGGCGATAAGTCCCGCTTCGCCGTGGATGGCCTGAAGCGCCGCCGCCTCGACCGCCCCTGGCTGCGCGAGAACGGCAAGCTGCGTTCTGCCAGCTGGGAAGAAGCGTTCGCCGTCATCGCCGACCGCATCAAGGCCACCGCGCCGGAGAAGCTGGGCGCGATCGCGGGCGATCTGAACGACGCCGAGAGCATGCTGGCGCTGAAGGAATTCTTCACCGCCCTGCGCTCGCCGAACCTGGATTGCCGCCAGGATGGCGCCGAGTTCGACGCCTCCCGCCGCGCCTTCTACCTGTTCAACACCACCGTTGCCGGCCTCGAGGAAGCCGATGCGCTGCTGATCATCGGCAGCAATCCGCGTCACGAGGCCCCGGTGCTCAACGCGCGCATCCGCAAGCGCTGGCTGGCTGGCGGCTTCACCGCCGGTCTGGTGGGCGAGGCGGGTGAACTGACCTACCCGGTTGAGCGCATCGGCGTTGGCACGGACGCGCTGAAGGCCCTGGCCGACGGTACGCATCCCTTCGCCGAGGTGTTGAAGGCGGCGAAGAAGCCGATGATCATTCTGGGCGCCGGTGCGCTGGCCCGCCCGGATGGCGCGGCCCTGCAGGCCGCCGCCTGGCGCTTGGCCGCGCAGTACAACGCGCTGCGCGCCGACTGGCACGGCTTCAACGTTCTTCACCACGCCGCCGCCCGCGTTGGCGCGCTGGATCTCGGCTTCCTGCCCGGCAAGGGCGGCAAGTCCACCAAGGCCATGCTGAATGGCGGGGTGGACGTGCTCTGGCTGCTCGGCGCCGATGCGCTGGACACCAAGGCGATCGGCCAGAACACCTTCGTCATCTACCAGGGCCATCACGGCGATGCCGGCGCGGCCCGCGCGGATGTGATCCTGCCGGGTGCGGCCTATACCGAGAAGCACGGCACCTACGTGAACACCGAAGGCCGCGTGCAGCAGGGCTTCGCCGCCGTGCTGCCGCCGGGCGACGCCCGCGAGGACTGGACGATCATCCGCGCCATCAGCGCCTATATCGGCCATGCCCTGCCGTACGACACGCTGGAGCAGCTGCGCGCGCATCTGAAGGCCAGCTACCCGGTGTTCGGCCAGCCCTTCATCCGTCTGGCGGGCAACGACACCACAGCCCCGCTCGCCAACCCGGCGGCGCTGTCGGCCGAGCCTCTCGCCCCGGTCTTTGGTAATTACTACCAGACCGATGTCATCAGCCGTGCCAGCCCCACCATGGCGGACTGCGTTGCGGCCCATTACCCCGCTAAAGCGGAGGCCGCGGAATGAGCGCGTTTTTCCACGCCCAGTTTTTTCAAACCGATCTGGGGATCGTGATCCTCACCTTGCTGGAGACGCTGGCGCTGCTGGTGCCCCTGCTGATCGGTGTGGCTTACCTCACCTGGTTCGAGCGCAAGGTGATGGGCGCGATCCAGCTGCGTAAGGGCCCCAATGTGGTCGGCCCCTTCGGTCTGGCCCAGCCCTTTGCCGACGCCATCAAGATGCTGCTCAAGGAGACGATCACCCCCGCGGGGGCTGACCGTGTCCTGTTCACCCTCGCGCCGATGCTCACCTTCGGCCTCGCCCTCGTGGCCTGGGCGGTGATCCCGGTGAACGATGGCTGGGCGATTGCCAACATCAATGTCGGCATTCTGTACCTGTTCGCCATCTCCTCGCTCGGCGTGTACGGCGTCATCATCGCGGGTTGGGCCTCCAACTCCAAATACGCCTTCCTCGGCGCGCTCCGCTCGGCGGCGCAGATGGTGTCCTACGAAGTCTCGATGGGCTTCATCATCGTCACCGTGCTGATCTGCGTGGGCAGCCTGAACCTGAACGACATCGTGCTGGCGCAGCGCCACATCTGGTACGCCATCCCGCTGTTCCCGCTCTTCGTCATCTTCTTCATCTCGGGCCTCGCCGAAACCAACCGCGCGCCGTTCGACCTGGCGGAAGGTGAATCGGAAATCGTCGCGGGCTTCTTCGTGGAATACAGCGCCATGTCCTTCGCGCTGTTCTTCCTGGGCGAATACGCCAACATGATCCTGATCAGCGGCATGACCACGCTGCTCTTCCTAGGCGGCTGGCTGTGCCCGATCCCCTTCGCCCCGTTCACGCTCATCCCCGGCGTGTTCTGGTTCCTCCTCAAGGTTCTCATCTGCCTGTTCGTGTTCGTCTGGGTGCGCGCCACGCTGCCCCGCCTGCGCTACGACCAGCTGATGGCCCTGGGCTGGAAAGTGTTCCTGCCGATTACGCTGGTCTACCTCGTCGCGGTGGCCGGAGTGCTCGAATATTTCGGATGGTTGCCCAATGCTTGAGGTAGTGAAATGAACCGTCTCGGCCGAATGGCATGGGGCCTTGTGCTCTCGGAGATCGTGAGCGGTCTCGCCCTGACCCTGAACTACGCGTTCAAGCCCAAGGTGACGCTGAACTATCCGTTCGAAAAGAACCGGATCAGCCCGCGCTTCAAGGGTGAGCACGCGCTGCGCCGCTACCCGAACGGCGAGGAACGCTGCATCGCGTGCAAGCTGTGCGAGGCCGTGTGCCCCGCCCAGGCGATCACCATCGAGGCTGAACCGCGCGAGGACGGCTCCCGCCGCACCACGCGCTACGATATCGACATGACCAAGTGCATCTATTGCGGTCTGTGCGAGGAAGCCTGCCCGGTGGACGCCATCGTCGAGGGGCCGAACTTCGAGTTCGCCACCGAGACGCGCGAGGAGCTGTTCTACAACAAGGCCAAGCTGCTGGATAACGGCGACCGCTGGGAAGCGGAAATCGCCAAGCGGCTTGAACTCGACGCCCCTTACCGGTGATCCCGTCATGATCGTGAACCTCGCCTTTTACCTTTTCTCCCTCATCCTGCTGGCCTCGGCGGTGATGGTGGTGACCGCCCGCAACCCCGTGCATGCGGTGCTGTTCCTGATCCTGGCCTTCGTCAACGCCGCGGTGCTGTTCCTGCTCGCGGGGGCGGAGTTCCTGGCCTTCATCCTGGCTATTGTCTATGTCGGCGCCGTCGCGGTGCTGTTCCTCTTCGTGGTGATGATGCTCGATGTGGACTTCGCCGCGCTGAAGGAAGGCTTCCAGCGCTACGCGCCCATCGGCGCGCTGGTCGGCCTGGTGCTGTTCGGCGAGCTGTTCATGGTCGTCTCCGGCTGGAACGTGCTGACCGGCGCGGACGCCGCCCGGCTGCACCCCACGCCCGATAACCTGACCAACGCCGCCGCGCTGGGCAGCCTGATCTACACGGCCTACCTGCCGCTGTTCCAGCTCTCCGGCATCGTGCTGCTGGTGGCCATGATCGGCGCCATCGTGCTTACCCACCGCGACCGCCAGCGCGCGCTGCGCCAGAACCTCGCCGTGCAGCATGCCCGCAAGCCGGAAGACACGCTGGTGCTGACGCGCCCGGCACTCGGCGCCGGTGCGCCGCTGCCCGCGAAAGAGAAGGAGACACTCTGACATGCCGGTGCCCTTGTCGCACTTTCTCGTGGTTGCCGCGCTGCTGCTGGTTATCGGCGTGTTCGGCATCTTCATGAACCGCAAGAACATCATCGTTATCATGATGTCGATCGAGCTGGTTCTGCTGGCGGCCAACATCAACTTCGTCGCCTTCTCCGGCGCGTTGCACGACATGGTGGGGCAAGTCTTCACCATGTTCGTGCTCACGGTCGCGGCGGCGGAATCCGCCATCGGCCTCGCCATTCTCGTCATCTACTTCCGTAATCGCGGCTCGATCGAGGTCGAGGACGTGACCACGATGAGGGGTTGATATGTACACGCAGATCGCCATTTTCGCCCCGCTTGTGGGCTCGCTCATCGCCGGTGTGGCGCGGCCCTTCATTGGCCGCCACGCCGCCATCGGCGGCAGCATCGCCTTCATGCTGGTCTGCGCCGTTGCTGGCGTGCTGGCCCAGCTGGGCGGTGTGCAGGCCCCCCTGCATCTCGCCAACTGGATCTCCGTCGGCGGCTTCAACCCCGACTGGGCGATCCGCCAGGACGAGCTGAGCCTCGCCATGGTGGCGATGGTCAGCGTCATCTCCATGCTGATCCATGTCTACAGCATCGGCTATATGGCGCATGACGAGAACGCCCCGCGCTTCTTCGCCTATATGTCGCTGTTCACCTTCGCCATGCTGATGCTGGTGACGGCGAACAACCTGCTCCAGCTGTTCTTCGGCTGGGAGGGTGTGGGCCTCGTCTCCTACCTGCTGATCAATTACTGGTACGACCGCGACGCCGCCAACGCCGCCGCGATCAAGGCGTTCATCGTCAACCGCGTGGGCGATCTCGCTTTCGCCGCCGGTATCGCGCTGATCTACGTGGTCTTCGGCACCATCTCCTTCGACGGCATCTTCGCCGCCGTGGCGGCCCATACCGGGCAGGGCTACACGCTGTTCGGCACCACCTTCCCGGTGCTGGAAGTCATCGCCGTGCTGCTGTTCATCGGCGCAATGGGCAAATCCGCCCAGCTGCTGCTGCACACCTGGCTGCCGGACGCGATGGAAGGCCCGACGCCGATCTCCGCCCTCATCCACGCCGCCACCATGGTCGCGGCCGGTGTGTTCATGATCGTACGCATGTCCCCGCTGATGGACGCAGCCCCCGGCACGCTGGAGCTGATCACAATCGTCGGCGCCACCACGGCGTTCTTCGCGGGCACCGTGGGCTGCGTGCAGAACGACATCAAGCGCATCATCGCCTACTCCACCTGCTCGCAGCTCGGCTATATGTTCCTGGCCGTCGGCCTGGGCGCCTATCCGGTGGCGATGTTCCACCTGATCGACCACGCCTTCTTCAAGGCGCTGCTGTTCTTGTCCGCCGGTTCGGTCATCCACGCGATGTCCGACGAGCAGGATATCCGCCTGATGGGTGGCATCGCCCGCAAGCTGCCGGTCACCTGGCTGATGATGCTCATCGGCTCGCTGGCATTGGCCGGTATCCCGCCCTTCGCCGGTTACTACTCGAAGGACGCGATCCTGAGCGCCGCCTTCGCCGCCCATACGCCGATTGCGATGTATGGCTGGTATCTGGGCGTGTTCACCGCGGGCCTCACCGCCTTCTACATCGCCCGGCTGTTCCTGCTGACCTTCCATGGCCAGTCCCGCGCGCCCAAGCATGTGCAGGAGCATGTGCATGAGAGCCCGCTGGTGATGCTGGTGCCGCTGATCGGCCTCTCGGCCGGTGCGGTGGGGGCCGGCTTCCTGCTGAAGAATGACTTCATCGGTGGCAATTACATCCACTTCTGGGGTTCGAGCATCGACGTGACGGCGAACTCCCCGATGGGCCTGCTCGAGAGCATCCCCAGCTGGGCCGCCGCCGCGCCGCTCGCCATCGGCATCTTCGGCTTCGCGGTCGCCTTCCTGTTCTACATGGTGGCCCCGGCCATTCCGGCCGCGCTGGCGCAGAATTTCGGCTGGCTGTACCGCTTCCTGCTGAACAAGTGGTATTTCGACGAGCTGTATGACTGGCTCTTCGTCCGCCCGGCTCTGCGTTTGGCCAAGTTCGCCTGGCGCTTTGGCGACGAGCAGGTGATCGACGGCGTGCCCAACGGCCTCGCCGCCCTTACCTCCGATGCCTCGACGCAGACGGTTAAGCTGCAAACCGGTTCGATCGCCCTGTATGCCTTTGTCATGCTGGTCGGCCTGCTTGCCTTCCTCAGCCTCTTTCTTTGGGTCCGGTAAACCATGAACGTGGCAGGCTTTCCCATCCTTTCGGTCATCACCTATCTGCCCCTGCTGGGCGTGGCGTATCTCGCTTTGCTCAGGGGGGAGGAAGTGGCCGTCGCCCGGCAGGCGCGCCATGCGGCGCTGGCCATCTCGCTGCTAACCCTCGCTTTGGGCGTTTATGTCTGGACGAAGTTCGACCCCACCCAGGCGGGCTACCAGTTCGTTGAGAGCGTGGCCTGGTTCCCCGGCCTCAACATCAAATACAGCCTGGGCGTGGACGGCATCAGCCTGTTCCTCGTGCTGCTGACGCTGGTGCTCACCCCGATCGCCATCCTCGCCAGCGCCTCCATCGTCAAGCGCGCGCGCTCCTTCTTCGCGGCCCTGCTGCTGCTGGAGACGATGACGACCGGCATGTTCGCGGCGACGGACTTCCTGCTCTTCTACGTCTTCTTCGAGGCCGTGCTGCTGCCGATGTACCTGATCATCGGTGTCTGGGGCGGTGAGAAGCGCATCTACGCGGCGGTGAAGTTCTTCCTCTTCACCCTGGCGGGTTCGCTGTTCATGCTGCTGGCCCTGATCTGGCTGTGGCACAATGCCGGCACCACCGACATCGTCACCCTGCTGCACACCGCCATCCCGGCGCAGGCGCAGATCTGGATCTTCGCCGCCTTCCTCGCCTCCTTCGGCGTGAAGGCCGCAGTGTGGCCGCTGCACACCTGGCTGCCGGATGCTTACGGCGAGGCGCCGATCCCCGGCACCATCATGCTGGCCGCCGTGCTCTCCAAGATGGGCGCTTATGGCTTCCTGCGCTTCGCGGTGCCGATGCTCCCCTCCGCCAGCGCCGCCGCCGCGCCGCTGATGTTCGCCCTGGGTGTGGTCGCGGTCATCTATATCTCGCTGGTCGCCCTGGCGCAGACCGACATGAAGCGCCTGATCGCCTACTCCTCGGTCGCGCATATGGGCGTCATCATCATCGGCATCTTCACCTTCACGGTGGAAGGCATCGAAGGCGCGCTGTTCCAGATGCTCTCGCATGGCGTGGTCATCGCGGGCCTGTTCGTCTGCGCCGGTGTGATCCTCTCCCGAGGCGAGGGGCTGGCCCTCTCGCGCCTGGGCGGTCTGGCCGCGCGCATGCCGGCCTATGCCGCGCTGCTGATGCTCTTCACCCTGGCCAATATGGGTCTGCCCGGCACTTCCGGCTTCATCGGTGAAATCCTGGTCATCGTCGGCGCCATGAAGGTGAATTTCTGGGTCTCGGTGCTGGGTGCCGCCGGCATGGTTCTGGGCTGCGCCTATATGCTGGTGATGGTCCGCGCCGTGCTGTTCGACAAGTTCAGCCACCCCGAGCTCGCGCATCTGCCGGATTTGAAGGCGCGTGAATACGCCATGCTGGTGCCGCTGGCCGCGCTGACGCTGTGGCTGGGCGTGTACCCCGCCAGCTTCACCCATATGTTCGACGCTTCGGTCGCCTCGCTGGTGCAGGCACATACCGCGGCACTTTCCTCCCACTCGGCACTGGCCATGGTGACGCAGAAATGACCTCTTTGCTCCCCGTTCTCCCCGCCCTGCTTCTCGGCGTCGGCGGCATGGCGCTGCTGCTCATCGGCGTGCTGGTCAAGCGCGAATGCGCCAATTTCAGCACGGCGGGGGCCATTGTGCTGCTGCTCGTCTCGGCCTGGGTGTCCTGCTCCATGCCGGATGGCCTGCTCTTTGGCGGGTTGCTGAAGACCAGCTTGTTCACCCGCTTCGCGGACGGTCTCGTTTACGTCTCCGCCGCCGCCGCGCTGGTGCTGGCCTTCGACTATAACAGCAAAGAGGGCATCGCCCGCTTCGAGTACCCGATCCTGGTGCTCTTCGCGGTGCTCGGCATGGTGGTGATGATCTCCGCCAACGATTTGATGACGCTGTATGTCGGGTTCGAGCTGCAATCCCTGGCGCTGTATATCTCCGCCGCCCTGGCGCGCGACTCGCTGCGCTCCACCGAGGCCGGCCTGAAGTATTTCGTGCTCGGCGCGCTGGCCTCCGGTCTGCTGGTTTACGGCATCTCGCTGGTTTACGGCTTCACCGGCACCACCAACTTCACCGCCCTGGCTTCGCTGCTCACCGGCACCGCCGGCGCGGGCACCGTCATCGGGCTGGTGTTCGTGCTGGTCGGTCTGGCGTTCAAGATCTCCGCCGCCCCGTTCCATATGTGGACGCCGGATGTGTATGAGGGCTCGCCCACCTCGGTCACCGCGCTGTTCGGCACCGCGCCGAAGGCCGCCGCCATGGCGCTGTTCCTCTCGGTGATGACCGGGCCGTTCGGCCACCTGCTGCCGCAATGGCAGGCGATCATCGAGATCCTGGCCGTCGTCTCCATGGCGCTGGGTGGTTTGGCCGCCATCTCGCAGAGCAATATCAAGCGTCTGATGGCCTATTCCTCCATCGGCCATATGGGTTACGCGCTCATGGGCCTCGCCGCGGGCACCGAGGCGGGCATCCAGGCCACGCTGGTGTATAT
>DAIDJU010000032.1 GCA_027451225.1 Acidocella sp.
GCTACGCCACCGTGGCGTACAAGGATGCCGCCGTGTACTCCATCCTCGCCATCGTGCTGATGTTCATGCCCAGCGGGCTGCTCGGCCGCCAGGAGGTGGAAAAAGTATGACCCGCCCGGTGGAGATGCTCAAGGACGCCGCGATGGTGGCGTTCTTCGCATTGCTGATTTTCGCGCCCTTCCTCGGCGTGCAGCTTTCGGACAACGATGCCGGGGGCCTCTCGCTCATCCCCCGCCCCGCGCTGCTGGCCGCCGCCGTGGGGCTTACCTTCCTCGCCCGGCTGCTGATGCTGCTCTGGCACGATTACCGCCCCGTGCCGCCCGCGGGCCTTGGCGTCGCGGCAGGTAAAAGCGGCAAGTACATCGCCCCTGCCCTGCTGGTTTTCGCGTTGGTGATGCCGTTCATCCCCGGCCTGCCGAACGCCTATATCGATCTCGGCGTGCTGATCATGACCTATGTGATGCTTGGCTGGGGGCTGAACATCGTGGTCGGGCTGGCGGGGCTGCTGGACCTGGGATACGTCGCCTTCTACGCCGTGGGGGCTTATTCCTTCGCGCTGCTCGCCAGCAATTTCGGGCTGGGCTTCTGGGAGTGCCTGCCCATCGCGGGGATTCTCGCGGCCTGCTGGGGCATGTTCCTCGGCTTTCCGGTGCTGCGGCTGCGCGGCGATTATCTGGCCATCGTCACTTTGGCCTTTGGCGAGATCATTCGCCTCGTCATCACCAACTGGGTCTCGCTCACCGGCGGGCCTAACGGGCTGACAGACATTCCCCGCCCCACGCTGTTCGGGCTTAAATTCACCATGGGCGCCGAGCCGGGGACATTCGCCGGGTTCTTCGGCGTTCATCCGCATCCCAGCCAGCGCATCACCTTTCTTTACTACATCATCCTGGCCCTGGCGCTGCTCACCAACTGGGTGACGCTGCGGCTGCGCCGCCAGCCGCTGGGCCGCGCCTGGGAGGCGCTGCGCGAGGATGAGATCGCCTGCCGGTCGCTGGGCATCAATGTGCGCAACACCAAGCTTACGGCCTTTGCCATTGGCGCGATGTTCGGCGGCTTCGCGGGCTGCTTCTTCGCCGCGCGGGACGGCTTCATCAGCCCCGATTCCTTCACCTTCATGGAATCCGCCACGGTGCTGGCCATTGTGGTGCTGGGCGGTGCGGGAAGCCAGCTTGGCGTGGTGCTGGCGGCGTGCGTGATGATCGGCGTGCCCGCCTTGCTGCAGGATTTGCAGATCTACCGCATGCTCATCTTCGGCATCGCGCTGGTGGTGATCATGGTTGTCAGGCCGCGTGGGTTTATCTCCACGCGCAAACCCACCATCGCGCTGGGCAAGGCCCAAGCCATAGGCGCGGAGCTGATCGGACAGGGGCGCGGCTGATGACGATACTGCAAGTCGAAAACCTGACGATGCGTTTTGGCGGGCTGACGGCGGTGAGCGATGTCAGCCTTACCGCACAGGCTGGAGAGATCACCGCCATCATCGGCCCGAACGGGGCGGGCAAGACCACGCTCTTCAACTGCATCACCGGCTTCTACAAGCCGAGCAGCGGGGCCATCAGCATCATGCAGCCGAAAGAGCTGCGGCTGGATAAGCTTCCCGGCCATGCCATCGCCCGCAAGGGGCGGGTGGCGCGCACCTTCCAGAACATCCGCCTGTTCGGCGGCATGACGGTGCTGGAAAATCTGCTCGTGGCCCAGCACAACAGGCTGCAAGCCACCACGGGGTTTGGCGTGCTGGGCGTGCTGGGCATCGGCCGCTACCGGGCGGCGGAGCGCGAGGCTGTGGAACGCGCGCGCTACTGGTTGGAGCAGACCGGGCTGCTGGCGCGCGCTGACGATCCGGCTGGCGCGCTCCCCTACGGCGCGCAGAGGCGGCTGGAGATCGCACGCGCCATGTGCACCGACCCGGTGCTGCTCTGCCTGGACGAACCAGCCGCAGGGCTGAATCCGCGTGAATCCGCCGCATTGAACGAACTGCTGCTGAGCATCCGCGTGGGCGGCACGTCGCTACTGCTCATCGAGCACGATATGGGCGTGGTGATGAAGATTTCCGATCATATCGTAGTGCTCGACCACGGCACCAAAATCGCCGACGGCACGCCGGACGAGATCCGCGCCAATCCGCATGTCATCGCCGCCTATCTGGGCGAGAGCGAGGAGGAGCCGGCATGAGCACGATTCTGAGCCTGCGAAATGTCAGTGCGTTTTACGGCCAGGTGCAGGCGCTGCGCGATGTCAGCATCGAGGTGAACGAGGGCGAGATCGTCACACTCATCGGTGCGAACGGGGCGGGCAAAAGCACGCTGATGATGACGATCTTCGGCCAGCCGCGCGCGAAGGAGGGCGTGATCGTCTATCGCGGCGAGGACATCACCGCCCTGCCCACCTTCCAGATCGCGCGGCGCGGCATCGCGCAATCACCCGAGGGGCGGCGCATCTTTCCGCGCATGAGCGTGGAGGAAAACCTGCTGATGGGCGCGCAGGTGGCAAAATATGCAGATTACGACGCGCAACTTGCCAAGATGTTCATGCTGTTTCCGCGCTTGCAGGAGCGTTTCGCGCAGCGCGCGGGCACGCTCTCGGGCGGGGAGCAGCAGATGCTGGCGATCGCCCGCGCGCTGATGAGCAAACCCAAGCTGCTGCTGCTCGACGAACCATCCCTCGGCCTCGCCCCGCTCGTCATCAAGCAGATTTTCGGAGCCATCCGGCAGCTCAACCAGGAGACCGGGCTGACCGTGCTGCTGGTGGAACAGAATGCCAACCAGGCGCTGCGGCTGGCGCATCGTGGCTATGTTCTGGTCAATGGCGGCATCACCATGGCGGGCAGTGGCGCCGAATTGCTCGCGCGGCCGGAAATCCGGGCGGCATATCTCGAAGGCGGGCATTGATGCGGCGCA
>DAIDJU010000033.1 GCA_027451225.1 Acidocella sp.
CCGATGTTCACCACCTGCCCAGCAGGGGCGGCGGGCGTGGTGGCGTAGGCGGCCCAGTCATCCATGAGGCGGCGGCGCTGCTCGAAATGGTCGCCGCGCAGATAGGCGGCCTCTACCTTGTCCTTGTTCGTGTGGGCCAGCGCGGCCTCGGCCACCTCACGCGGGTAGGCGGTACGCTCGGCGCACCAGTCGCGGAACGTGGAGCGCATACCGTGAACGGTATGTTCACCGCCCCCAGCAGTCGCCAGAGCTTTGTTTAACGCCACGTCTGAGAGCGGCTTCCCCTTCACCTGCCCAGGAAACACCAGCTTGCCCGGCTCCGTGCCTAGCAGGGCTATTTCCTCCAAGATCGCCACGGCAGGGGCCGATAGCGGGATGCGATGCTCTCGCCCGGCCTTCATGCGGGCGGCGGGGATGGTCCAGAGCTTCTTGTCCATGTCGATCTCGGCCCAGGTTGCGCCCCTGGCCTCGCCCGAACGGTTAGCGTTCAGGATAAGGAAGCGCAGGCACATGGCAGACATGCCGGTGCTCTCGGTCAGCTTGGCATAAAGGGCGGGCAGGTCTGCCCAGGGTGTAGCGGCATGGTGCTCGACCTTCGCCACCTTCTCGCGCTTGGGCAGGGCGTGTTGCAGGTGGCCGCGCCAGCGTGCCGGGTTCTCACCGGTGCGGAGATGCCGGGCAGCCGCATAGTCCAGAACAGTCTCGATTCGCCCTCGGACGCGGGAGGCGGTCTCAGGAATTGCACGCCATATCGGCTCCAGCACTGCCAGCACGTCCGCCACGCTCACGGCATGAACCGGCTTATCTCCAAACCGTGGGTAAACGTAGGCTTCCAGGGTGGCGGGCCATTGTGCCGCGTGCTTGGGGTTGCGCCACGTGTCCTTGTGGGCGGCGATGTATGCCTGGGCAACAGCCTTGAACGTCGTCTCGGTGGCGGCTTGGGCGGCCTCCTTGGCCGCGCGGCGGGCTTCCAGGGGGTCTATGCCTTCCCGCAACTGGCGGCGGCACTGGCGGGCAGCCTCGCGGGCTTCGGCAAGGGGGTAATCGGGGTATGGTCCAAGCCCTAGCCAGTGGGTCTTGCCCGCCACCTTGTAGCGAAAGAACCAAACCTTCCGATCTTCACGGACGCGCAGATACAGCCCGCCGCCATCGCCGTGGTGGCCGGGTTTGGTCAGCCTGTTCACCTGCATGGCGGTTAACTTGCCCTCGGCCATGTATGCCCTCGCGTTGTCGAATCACTACAGCATACACTCTAAAAGCGGATTTTGACGAACGCAAGCGAATTGGGGCGGCTAACGTGGCTTGTAAACGTGTGTTTTTTCTTGGCTTTTTTAGATGCTCGTGAAGGCCGGTGAATTAAGGTTCGGCGGACTGTCTCTCCGCCACCTCCAAAGGTAAAAAACAAGACACTCGCAGAAATCCTTCTGCTTTTCTGCACGCCTGCGGAACACATGCTGGTTACCGGGCTGTAATTTAATCTTTATTCACCCGCCACTTACCTTTTCAAAGTTCTATAGAACTTGTAGCTTAAATCCCGTGCGGGCTAGCCGTCCAACTTTCGTTCCGTAAGGAGGCGCGCAAACCCTCCAATTATGGATATTTGGTTGGCTATGCGGCAGTACGGCTCCCTTTGCGCACCGAACGCACCGGCAGACAACAAATATCCGTCAGGACAGGGGCTGGTCGGGTTTTGAAGAACGAAATACAAATTCTATACATCGGGCTGGGCGTGCTTGGCGTTGGCATTGCCTTTCTGCTTATGGACCTCGCGCGCCGCGCGCGGCGTCGGCGGATGGAGGAACGGCCCATCGACACCTCCATCTTCGGCCTTACCACCAACGGAGAGGAACTGCGCTTCGTCGCCGAGAACGGCAGCGCCAGCCCCCAGCCATCGCGTGAGAACGAACTGGCCGAGCTTGAACGGCACTTCAAAAAAACCAAGGACCGGAAGTCCAAGAAAAAGCCGGAACTGACCTATCTGCCGCCGGAGCCTGCCCAGGACAAGCCGCTGCTCGACTATCTCGGCCTGCCGCCGGAGCCCGAGGAACCGGTATATGAACCCAGCCTGGAGCCGCGGCTGGAGCCGGTCACGGAGCCGCACCCCACCACCATTCTGGAACATATCGACCTGCCGCCCGAGCCGGTGGAAGCCAAGCCCGTGCATGAGGAAACCGAGGAGGAAGCCCCCCTCGACCTGCATCTGGTGGCCACCCCCACGCCGGAACCGGAGCCCGTGCTTGAGCTTCCGCCCATGCCGGAGCCGCAGCCTGCCCCTGCACCTGCGGCGGCGCCAGCCGGCGCAATCCTCTCCTGCGCCGGGTTCGGCGTCGGCTTCGGCGGCAAGGTGATCCTCGACAACGTCACGCTGAGCATCCCCGCCCAGGGCATCACCACCCTCATGGGTCCGGTTGGCACCGGCAAATCCACCCTGCTGCGCTCGCTGGCCGGTTTGTACGGGCAAAACGCCCTGTTCAAGAGTTGGGGCGAGGCGCTGTTCAAGGGCCAACCCATCACCGCGGAGAACCGCCCGCTGCTGGTCGCCCAGCGCATCCAGCTCACCCAGCGCTCGGCGTTGGAGAGCCTGCTGTTCCACGTGAAGGAGCAGATGGAACACGTGCCCGAGGCCGAACAGCGCGACTGGGCCAACCAGTGGCTGCGTCAGGTCGGGATGGACGGGCTGATCGCCAGCAAGCTCGACATGCCGTTCATGGAGCTGGACACGCTTTCGCAGCGTATCGTCACCATCCTGCGCGAGGCCGCGGCGGATTCCGCCCTGCTGATGATCGACGAGCCGACCTCCGGCCTCTCCGACGCCGATGCCGATGTCGTGCTGAATCTGCTGGAAACACTGGGTGCGCATGGCGCGCTTCTGGTGGTACTGCACAACCAGAAGCAGGCGAAGCGGATTTCCGGCGAGGTCATCCTGCTCGCTGGCGGACGGGTGCAGGAGCAGGCCACGCCGGATCTGTTCTTCAGCAACACCTCCAACCCGGTGGTGGCGCAGTTCGTGGCCACGGGCAGCGTGGCCGTGCCCGCGCCGGACGCCCAGGCCGCCGTCCTGGCCGATCACATCCAGCCCCCCACCCCGCTCTCCGCCGACGCCATGGCCGCCATCAAATCCGAAATCCGCGCCGCACTTGCCCCGGAGCCGGAGCCCGAACCGGAACTCGTGGCCGCGCCTGTGACCGAGGAGCCGGCCATAATGGTCCCCGCCCCTGTGGCAGCCCCCGCGCCGTCCCCGGAACATGTGGTGGTGACCCGCTATCCCGGCGCGTCCTCCGGCCCGCGCGGCTTCGTCTGGATCGAGGAAGGCCGCCTCGCCGCGACGCCGATGCCCGGCGTTTCGGCGGATATGGATTACGACCTCGACCTGCTGAGCAATGTCGGCGTCACCACGCTCATCACCCTCACCGAGCAGGACTTCCCGCAGGACGCCCTGGCCCGGCACGGGCTGAAGAACGTGCATCTGCCGATCGCCGACCGCAAGGCGCCCACCCCGGCCGAGATGGACATGCTGGTGGCCCGCATGCGCGAGCTGATGGATAACGGCAAGGTGCTGGCCGTGCACTGCCTGGCCGGGCTGGGCCGCACGGGCACCATCCTCGCCGCCTATCTGGTCAAGGAGAAGGGCATGTCGGCGCAAAGCGCGCTCAACCAGATCCGCCGCTTCAACCGCCAATTCGTGCAATCTGACGATCAGGAGGACTTCCTGACCGAATACGAGGTGCAGCAGGAGCAGAACCTGCTGCGCGACCGCGTGGCTGGCGGCAATAAAGAGCCATAAAACAACAACTTCTGGGGACTGACCGATAAAGGATCAGGGGCCGCCGCAAGCGGCCCTTGCCTGCCATCGATAAAACATAAAGTGCTACAAGGAGTTACCAGACGATGACGACCCCTTCCTCTCTCGACGCGGCCGTGACCCAGTCGATCGCCACCATCCCCGAATGCATCGCCGCCGGCTATATCGATGTCGGGTCCGGCTTCCTGCTCAGCATCAAGACGGTGGATTCCCATCCGCGTGAAGTGGTCGATCTCGTCGCCGCCGCCACCTCGGATCTGTTCCAGGGTGCCAATGTCGCCACTGTCGAGGCGATTTGGAAGCGCGCGCGCGGCGTGGAAACCACCCGCCACTACTTCCAGGAATTCATCGTCAACAGCGACAACAACATCCACGTCTTCATCCGCGGCAAGAAGTACCAGGATTACGTGGGCGTGTTCGTGTGCCGCAACACCGCCAATATCGGCATGGTGCTGGCCAAGTCCCGCATGGCCATGCCGGTGATCGAGAGCGCCGTCTAAGCCACTCGTCCTTGCCACGCGGCCTCAAGCCGCGTGGCAGAACCAGCTAACTCTGCACGCCCAAAAGCCGCAGGAATTCCGCCACGCCGCTTGTCGCGGGCGCGGCGATGACATGATCATACACCTCCGCCCCGGTTGGGGTTGGGTTGATCTCGTATAATTCGCAGCCGCGCCGGTTATGCGTGGCCTCCGCCGCGAACCCCGCCGCCGGGTACACCAGCCCGGACGTGCCGATGGCGCAAAAAACATCCGCCTCGTCCAGCGCCGCGCCGATTTCGTCCATGTGATACGGCATCTCCCCGAACCAGACGATGTCCGGGCGCATCGTACCCGCGCGCCCGCAGGCGGGGCAGGCCAGATCCAGCCCGGCCGCCGCCTCGTGCGGATGCGTCTCCTCGCACATCGTGCAGCGCAGGCGGCGCAGCTCGCCATGCATGTGCAGCAGGCGGCGGCTGCCCGCGCGCTCGTGCAGATCGTCCACATTCTGCGTCACCAGCAAAAAATTCCCCCGCCCCTCCCACACGCGCTCCAGCGCCGCCAGGGCGAAATGCGCGGCATTGGGCGCGACCTCGTGCAGCTGGGCGCGGCGGGCGTTGTAGAAGCGGTGAACCAGATGCGGGTCGGCCTCGAAGCCTTCCGGCGTCGCCACATCCTCCAGCCGGTGGTTCTCCCACAGCCCGCCGGCGTCGCGGAAAGTGGAGATACCGGATTCGGCGGAGATGCCGGCCCCGGTGAGGATGACAATGTTCTTGCGGGTCATGGGGTTTCCGTCCTTTTGGCGCCACCGGATTTGGTGCAGACTTAGCACGGGTTTACGCTGGACTTATAACCGCGCATTGCGGGATTGCGAATATTAAGCCTATCGCCCTGACCAATTTTGCTATTTGCCAGACATCATGCCCAAACTGCTGGACATCATCCCCAAACCGGACGAACTCCTGTTCGCCTTGAAGTGCTTCGTCGGCGCGATGGCGGCGTTGTACATCTCGCTCTGGCTGGGACTGGACGCGCCTTACTGGGCCTTGGCGACCTCCTACATCGTGTCGCTTCCCTTCGCGGGCGGTATGCGCTCCAAATCGGTGTACCGGATCATCGGCACCCTCATCGGCGGTTCGGCGGCGGTGGCCATGGTGCCAAACCTCGTGGACGCGCCGGTGCTGCTCTGCCTTGCCTTGGCGCTATGGATCGGGCTGTGCCTCTACATCTCGCTGCTGGACCGCACGCCCCGCGCCTATCTGCCCATGCTGGCGGGGTATACGGCGGGCATCATCGGCTTTCCCTCGGTCTTCGCCCCCGGGCATATCTTCCACACCGCTGTCACCCGTATCGAGGAAATCTCCATCGGCATCGCTTGCAGCACCGTCGTCGGCACGCTGATCTTCCCACGCCCGCTGGGGCCGGTGCTGTCGCGGCGCATCGGCAGCTGGGCGCGCCCGGCGCGTGAATGGGCTGTCGCGGCACTCTCGGGCGATGACACCAACCCCGCCGCCGCCGAGGGCCGCCGCCGACTGCCCGTGGAGACGACAGAGATTACCGGGCTGATCACCCAGCTCGCCTACGACACCTCGCCAATGCAATCGGCGGTGCGCTACGTCACCCGGCTGCGGCTCTACCTCATCAGCCTGATCCCCGTGCTGGCCTCGATCGGCACACGCGTGACGCAGCTGGAAACCCTCGGCGCCATCACCCCGCAGCTCCAGCGCGTGCTGGACGACACCAAGCGCTGGATGGAAGCCGGAAACTCCGAAGACGCCGATGCGCTGATGGCCGACATCATCACGCTGGAGGAGGAGGACGAGCACGACTGGGCCGGGCTGCTGCGCGCCAGCTTGGCGCTGCGCCTGCAGGAGCTGGTGAGCCTGGTGCGGCATTCGCGCGCCATCCGGCGGCATATCCGCGATGGCGACCCCCTGCCCGCCAACGACATGCTGGACCGCGAATTCGTCGCCTCCATCGTGCAGAACCGCGACCATACCCTGGCCCTCCTCTCTGCCCTGGCGGCGGCGCTGGCGGTGCTGCTGGTCTGCGTCATGTGGATCTGGACCGACTGGCCCAACGGCGCGGGGGCTGCCGTGATGGTGGCCATCGCCTGCTCCTTCTTCGCCACGCAGGACAATCCGGCCCCGGCCATCGCCAGCATGGTGAAGACCTCGTTCTTCGCCCTCGCGGGCGTCGGGCTCTACGACTACGCGGTGCTGACGCGCATCTACACCTTCGAAGGCCTGTGCCTGGCGCTGCTGCCCGCCGGCATTCTCGTCGGCGTGCTCATCTCCCGGCCCAAGACCTTCATGATGGGGATGAACATCACCGCCACCGGCGCCACCCAGCTGGCGCTGGAAAACGGCTTCACCAACAGCTTCACCTCCTGGGCCAACAACTCGCTGGCCGTGATCGTGGGCCTGAGCAGCGCGCTGGTGATGACGCTGCTGATCCGCTCCTTCGGCGCGGCCTGGACGGCCCAGCGCCTGATGCGCATGAGCTGGCGGCAGATCGCCCGCACCGCCGAGGGCCGCGGCAACGAGGATGGTGGCGTGCTGATCGGCCTGACCGTGGACCGGCTGGGGCTGATGCTGCCGCGCCTCACGGGCAAGCGCGGCATAGACGCCGACGCCAGCGTCCGGGCCGAACTCAATAATCTGCGTGTGGGGCTGGACATGATCGGCCTGCACCACGAACTATGGCGCGTCTCCCCCACAGCGCGCCTGGCCTGCGAGACGATCTTCAAGGGCGTTGCCGCGCATTACCGGGGCAATCCGCGCCGCCCGGCCCCGCCCGCCTTGTGCGAGGCGATCGATAACGCCATCAATCTGCTGGTCGATGACCCACATATTCACAAGACGGCGCTCATGCATCTCTCCGGCCTTCGCAGCGTGCTGTTCCCCAAGGCAGCTCCCCCCGCCATCCCCGCCTGGACTACCGAAGGTAAATTCGCATGATCGGTGAAATCGACCTGTTTGGCGTGTTCCTGCCGCCGCTGCTGGTGTGGGTGGTCATCGCCCAGCTCATCGGCACGGTGCTGCACCGCGTCCTCGCCGCTTTCGGCTTTTACCGCTATGTGTGGCACAGGCCGCTATTTGACTTCTCTCTCCTCGTCATCCTCACCGGGCTGGTCAGCCAGGTGATGAACCACGTCCTTTGAATCCCCCCGGAGCCTCATGACCCCCGCATCCTTCACGCTTCGCTTCCTCACCACGACCCTGGTTCTGGCTGTCGCCGCGGTCGTGGGCTGGCAACTCTGGGACTATTACATGGAGGCCCCCTGGACCCGCGACGGCCGCGTGCGCGCCGACGTCGTCTCCCTGGCGCCGGACGTCACCGGCCCGGTGGTGCAGGTCTTCGTGCACGACAACGAGGTCGTGCACGTGGGCGACAAGCTGTTCCAGATCGACCCCGTGCGCTTCACCCTGGCGTTGCAACAGGCCCAGGCCGAGGTGGTCCGCACCCATGCCGTCATGGAGGACGCCCAGAGCACGGCGGCCCGCTACGCCGCCGCCTCGGCCAGCGCCACCTCAGGCCTCAGCCGCGACCAGGTGAGCGCAGCCTCCCAGGAAGCCGAGGCCGAATACAACAAGGCGATGGCGGATCTCGGCGTGGCGCAGCTGAACCTGCACCGCAGCACCGTGTACGCCACGGTGAACGGGATGATCACCAACTTCTCCATGAAGCCGGGCGACTACGTGACCGCCGGCAAGCCGGAGCTGGCGATCGTGGATAGCGACTCGCTCTATGTCGACGCCTATCTGGAAGAGACCAAGATGCGCGGCATCGGCCCTGGCGACCAGGCCAAGATCACCCTGATGCAAGGCGGCCCGGCCATTACCGGCCATGTCAGCGGCATCGCGGCCGGCATTGCCGATGCCGAGCGCACGGCCACCTCCGCCACCCTGCTGGCCGATGTGAACCCGACCTTCACCTGGGTGCGCCTGGCCGCGCGTATCCCCGTGCGCGTCGAGCTCGACCATGTGCCGGACGGGGTGCGGCTGGTGGCCGGCATGACCTGCACCGTCTCCATCACCCCGCGCAACACGGACAAGGACGCGCAGCCTCAGTAAGCGGCTGTTTTCAAACTCCGCTCTGGCGGCCGCCCAAGGGCGGCTCACCAGAGCGACTATTTCTAAGCGCCGAAACCAGCCCGGGGATCGAAACCGGGCTGGTCCCAGTTTTTCATGAACTCCTCCAGCGCCGCATCCACCGGGCCGGTGACCACGCGCAGCTTCACCAGCAGATCGCCCACATGATGATGGCCATGGGCCGGCACGCCGCGCCCGCGCAGGCGCATCTCCGCGCCGCTCTCGGTATGGGGCTTCACCGTCATCACCACATCGCCCGCCGGGGTGGGCACCTGCACCTTGCCGCCCAGCACCGCCTCCTTCAGCGAGATCGGCACCTCCAGATGGATGTTGCGCCCCTCGCGCCGGAAATGCTTGTGCGCGTGGACGTGGATCTCGATCAGCGCATCGCCCGCCGGGCCGCCATTGCGCCCGGGCTGGCCGCGCCCGCGCAGGCGCAGCACGTCGCCCTCCTCGGTGCCGGGCGGGATCTTGATGTCGAGGCTCTGGCCGTCCGGCAGGGTGATCCGCTTGGTGCCGCCATTCACGGCCTCCAGAAACCCGGCCTTCACCGAATAGCGCTCATCCTGCCCGCGGGCGGGGCCGTGCGCACGTTGCTCGAAAATATTGGAGAAAATATCCTCGAACCCGCCAAAGCCACCGGCACCGCCACCGGCGCCAGCACCGGCGTAGGAGCGCCAGTTGCCCTGGGGCGCGCGCTCGGCCCCAGCGGCGTCGATCTCGCCACGGTCGTAGCGGGCGCGCTTTTCGTCGTCGGCGAGGATGTCGTTGGCCAGGGACACCGCCTTGAACTTCTCTTCCGCCGCCTTGTCGTTGGGGTTGAGGTCGGGGTGGTATTTCTTCGCCAGCTTACGATAGGCGGAGCGGATATCCGCCGCCGTCGCGTCTTTCTTGACGCCTAAAACCTTATAGGGATCTTCTGCCATGCCGTGTCTCGAATTGGGGGGTCAAAGAGTGTTGCCCATAAGATAGGCATCGCCCCGTGGCCACCACAACTCGTTTGTCGCGCAAAGCAGATCAGTGGCGGCGGGTACTGGAGAGAAACTGCCGGAACCGCTCGGATTTGGGGTTGGTGAACATCTCATCCGGCACGCCTTCCTCCTCCACGCGCCCCTGATGCAGGAACATCACGCGGTCGGCCACCTCGCGGGCGAAGCCCATCTCATGCGTCACCACCAGCATGGTGCGCCCCTCATTGGCCAGATCGCGCATCACCTTCAGCACTTCCCCAACCAATTCTGGATCCAAAGCCGAGGTCGGCTCGTCGAACAGCAGCACATCCGGCTCCATGGCCAAAGCGCGGGCGATGGCCACGCGCTGCTGCTGCCCACCGGAGAGCTGGGCGGGGTAAGCGTCCAGCTTGTTGGCGAGGCCGACCTTCTCCAGCATCGCCTCGGCGCGGGCGATGGCGGTTTTACGGTCCAGCTTCAGCACATGCACCGGCGCTTCGATGACGTTCTGCAGCACGGTCATGTGCGCCCAGAGGTTAAACTGCTGGAACACCATGGAGAGGCGGGTACGCAGCCGCTCGATCTGGCGTGGATTCGCGGCGGCGCGGCTCTTGCCCTCCTTCATCTCGATCAGCTCGCCCCGGATGGAGACACGCCCCCGGTCGGGCATCTCCAGCAGGTTGATGCAGCGCAGGAAGGTGCTCTTGCCCGAGCCCGAAGAGCCGAGAATCGCGATCACGTCATGCTCATAGGCGGTGAGGGAGACGCCCTTGAGCACCTCCACATTCCCGAAGCTCTTGTGAATATCCTCGACCACCAGTGTGGGGGCGGGCTTGGGCGTTTCTGACATGAGGAAGTTAAACCCTTGTTTTTACCGCGCGATAAAGAAACAGCTTTGCAAAACCCGTGCCCTGGGGCAAAAGGAGCCCGTCCTTATTCGGACGCAGGAGAGAGCGTGGGAATTACCCCCTCGCCGCCGAAGGCGCAACCGGCCCCCGGAACCGCTCAGGCACAAAGGGCTGCGGCTTGTCAAAGGGGCACTCTGGAAAGCCGGTGGCCACGCCACCGCACCGACGGGGTCAAGGGCCGGACGGGCCCGAATCTCTCAGGTTCACAGACAGAGGGGGGTCAGAC
>DAIDJU010000034.1 GCA_027451225.1 Acidocella sp.
GCGGCGAAGGTCACGGCATGCTGCTCGGCGATGCCGACATCGAACATGCGCTCGGGGAATTTCTGCTCGAACTTGTCGAGCCCCGTGCCGGGAGACATGGCGGCGGTAACCGCCACGATGTTCGGATTCGCCTCCGCCTCGGCGATCAGCGCCTTGGCGAACACGTTGGTGTAGGTCGGCGGGCCGGGCGGGGCTTTCTTCTGCTCGCCGGTGACGACGTTGAACTTCTGCACGCCGTGATACTTGTCGGCGGCCGCCTCGGCCGGGGCATAGCCCTTGCCCTTCTGGGTGACGACATGCAGCAGCACGGGCTCGGCGGCATCCGAGTCGCGCAGGTTGCGCAGCACGGGCAGCAGATGCTCCATGTTATGGCCGTCGATGGGCCCGACGTAATAGAAGCCCAGCTCCTCGAACAGCGTGCCGCCGGTGAGGATGCCGCGGGCGTATTCCTCGGCGCGGCGCGCGGTGCGCTCCAGCTGGCGGGGGAAGCGCTTGGCCATCTTGGCCGCAAAATCCCGCAGGGAGAGGAAGCTGCGCGAGGAGATCAGCTTGGAGAGATACGCGCTCATCGCACCCACGGGCGGGGCGATGGACATGTCGTTATCGTTGAGGATGACGATCAGGCGGGACTTCATCGCGCCCGCGTTGTTCATCGCCTCATAGGCCATGCCGGCGGACATCGAGCCGTCGCCGATCACGGCGATAACGTTGCGGTGCGGGTCCTCGTGCTTCAGCTCGCTGGCCACGGCCATGCCGAGACCGGCCGAGATGGAGGTGGAGGAATGGGCGGCGCCGAACGGGTCGTACTCGCTCTCCGAACGGCGGGTGAAGCCGGAAAGCCCGCCCGGCTGGCGCAGGGTGCGGATTCGGTCGCGGCGGCCGGTGAGGATCTTGTGCGGGTAGCACTGGTGGCCCACATCCCAGATCAGCCGATCGCGCGGGGTGTCGAACACCGCGTGGATGGCGACGGTGAGCTCGACCACGCCAAGCGAGGAGCCGAGATGGCCGCCGGTGGTGGAGACCGTGTCGATGGTCTCGGCGCGCAGCTCGTCAGCAACCTGTTGGAGTTGCTCGGTGGAGAAATTACGCAGGTCGGCGGGATACTTAACCCTGTCGAGAAGCGGTGTCCGCGGCGGCATCAGTGAGTTCTCCCAGTAAGCCGCGCCAGTTGATTCCGCATTATGGTTTCGTCCTTCGCTCTAACCTATAACCCCAGACAGCCCTTTGGCCGGGCCGCCTGATACTCCGAAATTCTCGGACACATAAGGGACCCCGGACAGAAAAGCCAGCCATGCCACCCCTGCGCAAATTGCCGGGTATGAAACTTCTTCTTAATCCCAACCTTGCGGATTAGGGAAGCAATGACCTATTGCATGGCATGATAAAGCCAAGCGGCGTGACCAACAGGCAACAGGACGGACGATATGGACGGTTCCCAGACCACTAAGACGATACGAGTCATTCTCGCCCAACCGCGCGGTTTCTGTGCCGGTGTGGAGCGGGCGATCGACATCGTGGAGCGCGCCCTGACCAAGTTCGGCCCGCCCATCTATGTCCGCCATGAAATTGTGCATAACCGCCATGTGGTGGAAGACCTGCGCGCCCGCGGCGCCGTGTTCGTGGACGAGCTGGACGAGGTGCCCGAAGGCGCCTGGACCGTGTTCTCCGCCCATGGCGTGGCCCGCAAGGTGGTCCAGGCCGCCGAGGACCGCAGCCTGCCGGTGATCGACGCGACCTGCCCGCTGGTCGCCAAGGTGCATGCCGAGGGCCGCCGCTACGCCTCCCAGGACCGCGAGATTGTGCTGATCGGGCATGCCGGCCATGCGGAAGTCGAGGGGACGATCGGCCAAATCGACGGCACCGTGTACCTGGTGCAGACGGTCGAGGACGCCGAGACCCTGGAGGTCAAGGACCCGGAGAAGCTGGCCTATATCACCCAGACCACTCTCTCGGTGGACGATACGCGCGGCATCATCGCGGCGCTGAAGCTGCGCTTCCCCAACATCACCGGGCCGGATGTGAAGGATATCTGCTACGCCACCCAGAACCGCCAGGAGGCCATGCATCATCTGGCCGAGCTGGTGGATATGATCCTGGTGGTGGGGTCCAAGAACTCCTCCAACTCCAACCGCCTGCGCGAGATCGGCGCGGAGCTGGGCCACCCGGCCTATCTCATCGACGACGCCTCCGCCCTCCAGCCCGAATGGTTCGTCGGTGCTGACACCGTGGGCTTGACCGCCGGCGCCTCCGCGCCGGAAGTGCTGGTGCAAGGCGTGATCGAGGGTATGAAGCGCTTCGGCAATGTGAAGGTCGAGTTGCTGCCCGGTACGCCGGAAGACGTTAAGTTCAAACTGCCGGCCGAAGTGGCCAGCCTATAATAAAGACGGGGCTGTATTAATATGGGTGTTCCCTTGAATCAGGCGCTCCGCGTGGGCGCTTATGTTCTCAAGCAGCATCTCTCCGGCAACAAGCGCTATCCGCTGGTGCTGATGCTGGAGCCGCTGTTCCGCTGCAACCTGGCCTGCCAGGGCTGCGGCAAGATCGACTATCCCAATGAGATCCTGAACCAGCGCATCTCGGTTGAGGATGCGGTAAGGGCCGCCGAGGAATGCCCGGCGCCGATCGTCGCCATCGCCGGCGGCGAGCCGCTGCTGCATAAGGAGATGCCGCAGATCGTGGACGCTTATCTCAAGATGGGCAAGTTCGTGATTCTGTGCACCAACGCGCTGCTGCTGGAAAAGAAGATCGACCAGTACAAGCCGCACAAGAATTTCTGCTGGGATATCCACCTGGACGGTGACAAGGAGATGCACGACCGCGCCGTGGACCAGGAAGGCGTGTACGAGCGCGCCGTGGATGCGATTAAGCTCTCCAAGTCCAAGGGCTTCCGCACCAGCATCAACTGCACGCTGTTCGACGGCGCCGACCCGGACCGCGTGGCGAAGTTCTTCGACATGATCGCGGACATGGACATCGAGGGTGTGATGACCTCCCCCGGCTATGCCTATGAGCGCGCGCCGGACCAGCAGCACTTCCTCAACCGCACCCGCACCAAGGAGCTGTTCCGCGCCATCTTCCGCCGCGGCAAGGAAAGCGCGAAGCGCGGCAAGAAGTGGAAGTTCACGCAGAGCCCGCTCTTCCTCGACTTTCTGGCCGGCAACCAGACCTACGCCTGCACGCCCTGGGGCAACCCGACTCGCAACGTGTTCGGCTGGCAGCGCCCCTGCTATCTGCTGGGCGAGGGTTACGCCAAGAGCTTCAAGGAGCTGATGGAGACCACCGACTGGGACAAGTACGGCGTGGGCAATTACGAAAAATGCGCCGACTGCATGGTGCATTCGGGCTTCGAGGCCACCGCTGTGATGGATTCCATCAAGCACCCCTGGAAGATCGCCAAGGTGGCGCTCGGCGGGATCAAGACCGAGGGGGCGATGGCCAAGGACATCCCGCTAGATAACGCCCGCAAGGCGGATTTCAACGTGTTCTCCCGCCATGTCGAGACCAAGATGGCCGAGATCCAGACCAAGAAAAACACCGCCCTGCCGGCGGAGTAAAAAGAAGGGGGCCTCGGCCCCCTTTTTTATTTCAGAACGTGCGCGGCGGCAGCGTCTTTACCCGGGCAATCAGCGCTGCACGGGCTGCCTTGGCGTCACGCCCCAGGGCGATGAGCCCCGGAATTTGCTTGGGTTGCTTGAGTACCGAGAGCAGCACCTTGGCCAGATCCACGCTGCCATCATCCTTAAGCGCCACCATGGCGGCGGTTGGCAAATCCAGCTCGGCTGGATCGGTCACTGCGCGCAATACGGCGAAAGGCAGCCCCTTCTCCGCAGCGACTCGCCCCACGGCGCCCGATTCGAGGTCGATGGCCGCCGGATGGTTGCGGCGATACAGCAGCGCCTTGTCATGCGCCGTGGCGGCGATCTTCTGCCCCGCCAGTATGGAGGCCCCTGTGGAGCCGCCCAGGAACTCCATGAGCGCGAAATCGCAAATATAGGTGCGGTTACCCTCGATAACCGCCGGTGGCACCAGAATGCTGCCCGGCTCCAGCCCCGGCTTCAGCCCGCCCGCCAGCCCGAAGCTGATGAGCCCCTGGGCCCCTGCCCTTGCCAGCGCCTGCGCCGCGCGCTCCGCCCCAAAAGGCGTGCCACCGCCAGCCTGGACCATAAAGCCCGCCTCGCGCAGCCACCGCGCTTCCGCAGTTAAACCCGTGACAATACCGATTTTGCTACGTTCCATATCATGGCCTTATCGCTATTCCATGAACGTACAATATTTATAGCTTTAAAATAAATTGGTGAGCCCGGTGGGGGTCGAACCCACGGCCGTCCGATTAAAAGTCGGATGCTCTACCACTGAGCTACAGGCTCTAAAGTCTTAAAAAGGGTACCCAGAGGATACCCTTGTGGTGGGGGCAAGAACCATTTTTCCGCCCCCTAAGTCAAGTCGGTCTCGTTAAACAACCACCATCTTGATGATGGAATCCGGATCCTGCACCTGCCCGTTGGAGCCGGTGCCCTTCTTGATCTGCTGGACGGCGTCCATGCCCGCCGTCACCTGGCCGACGATGGTGTACTGGCCATCGAGGAAGGTGCTCGGCGCGAAGCAGATGAAGAACTGCGAGTTGGCCGAGTCGGGGTCCGAGGTACGGGCCATGCCCACCGTGCCGGTGAGGAAGCTGGCATCCTGCGTGAACTCGGCGGGCAGGTTGGGAAGCTGAGAGCCGCTCATGCCGGTGTTGGTCGGGTCGCCGGTCTGCGCCATGAAACCCGCGATAACGCGGAAGAACTTACAGCCATCGTAGAAGCCCTGGCCCGCGAGGGTGCGCAGGCGCTCGGAGGCCTGGGGGGCCAGATCCGGGCGGAGCTGAATGGTGACGTCGCCGTATTTCAGCGTCATCTTCAGCGTATTGGAGACGGGGGTGTCGGCTTGCGCTTCGCTCATGGAAACTCCGGTTGAGAGAGGGATTGCGGCTGCGGCGGTAAGAAATTTGCGGCGGTCGATCATGCTTCGCCTTTCAGTTTCGCCATGGTTTTCTCGGCTGTCAGCTTCGGCACGAAGCTGGAGATGTCGCCCCCAAAGGCGGCGACATCCTTTACGAATCGGGAGGAGATGAACTGATGCGTCTCGCTCGCCATCAAGAACACGGTCTCGATGCTGGGGTCGAGCCGGTAATTCACCCCGGTCATCTGGAACTCGTAGTCGAAATCGGTGACGGCGCGCAGGCCCCGCACGATCATCTGCGCCCCGACCTCGCGGGCAAAGGAGATCAGCAGCGTCGAGAACGGGCGGACCTCAAGCTTGACGCCCACACGCTCGGCGATGGGCCTCACCTCGGCTTCGACCAGCGCCACGCGCTCCTCCAGGCTGAAAACCGGCCCCTTGCCGGCATTCACCGCCACGCCGATCACCAGCCTATCGACCAGCTTCGCCGCGCGGCTGATGATGTCGATATGCCCGTTGGTGATCGGGTCAAACGTGCCCGGATAAAGCGCGATGCGCTCAGCCATCCTCACCCTCCTGCTCCTGTTCCTGCTCCAGCACCGGGAACACGCTGGTCACGCGCTCGTCCTCGTCCAGGCGGAACAGCGTGACGCCCATCGAGGCGCGGCCGGTGATGCGGACCTGGTCCACCGGCACGCGGATCAGGCGGCCGCCATCGGTAACGAGCATGATGTCGTCGCCCGGGCGCACGGCGAAGCTGGCGGCAACAGCCGTGCCGTTGCGCTTGGCGTTCAGCGTGATGTTGGCGATGCCCTGCCCGCCACGGCCGGTAACGCGGTATTCATAAGCGGAAGAGCGCTTGCCAAAGCCCGAATCGGTGACGGTGAGAAGGATTTCCTCCGCCTCGCCCAGCTCCTTGATCCGCTCCTCGGAGAGGGCGACGTCAGCCACGCTCTCCTCGGCCTCGGCGGGGGCATCCCCCTCCTCGCCCCCGGCGGCGTTGCGCTGCTTGAGGAAGGCGGCGCGTTCCTCAACGCTGGCCTCGACATGGCGCAGCACCGAGAGGCTCATCACCTCATCCCCAGCACCCAGCTTGATGCCGCGCACGCCGGTGGAGTCACGGCCCGAGAACACGCGCAGCGTTTCGTCGGTGATCTGGAAGCGGATACAGCGGCCGAGCTTGGTGGCCAGGAACACGTCGTCGCCATCGCGGCAGGTGGC
>DAIDJU010000035.1 GCA_027451225.1 Acidocella sp.
CGGCCGCAAGGGCAAGGGCGGGTTCTACCGCAAGGGCGCAGCGGGGCGCGAGGCCATCGACCTTGCCACCGGCGATTACCGCCCGGTGCAAAAAGCAGATCTGCCCGAGGCCAAGCTGCGCGATTTGCGCGCCCTGCTCTCCGCCCCCACGCCTGCCGCGCGTTACGCCTGGCGCGTGCTGGGGCAGACGCTGGCCTATGCCGCCACGCTGGTGCCGCGCGCGGCCGAGGACATCACCTCCATCGATGAAGCGATGCGCCTTGGCTATAACTGGAAGTTCGGGCCGTTCGAGCTGATCGACAAGCTCGGCGCGGACTGGCTGGCCGAGAAACTGGCCGCCGAGGGCATCGCCGTGCCGCCTCTGCTGGCGGCGGCCAAGGGCAAGAGCTTCTACACACTCACCGATGGCCTGCAGAACTACCTGGGCACGGATGGCGCATACCACAAGCTCACCCGCCCCGAGGGCGTGTTGCTGCTGGCCGACATCAAACGCGTTTCCAAGCCGGTGCTGAAGAACGCCTCCGCCGCCGTGTGGGATATCGGCGATGGCGTGCTCTGCTTCGAGCTGACCTCCAAGAGCAATAGCTGGGACCAGCAAAATCTGGAAATTCTGGGCAAGGCCGTGGCGCTGAAGCCGAAGGCGCTGGTGCTGTATAACGAGGGCGCGCATTTCTCCGTGGGTGCGAATCTCGGCCTCGCCATCTTTGCCGCCAACATCGCGGCCTGGGGTGAGATCGAGAAACTCGTGGCCGCCGGGCAGCAAGTGTTCAAGGCGATGAAATACGCGCCCTTCCCGGTGGTGGCCGCTCCGTTCGGCATGGCGCTGGGCGGCGGGTGCGAGGTTGTGCTGCATTCGGACGCTGTGCAGGCTCATGCCGAGACGTATATCGGCCTGGTGGAATGCGGCGTGGGGCTGGTGCCCGGCTGGGGCGGGTGTTCCGAGATGCTGGCCCGCTGGGCGGCAGCGCCCGGCATGCCGCGTGGCCCGATGCCCGCCGCCGCCAAGGTGTTCGAGACGGTAAGCACCGCCACGGTGAGCAAATCCGCTGCCCAGGCCAAGGAATTGCTGTTCCTGCGCGCCGAGGACGGCATCACCATGAACCGCGACCGGCTGCTGGCCGACGCCAAAGCCCGAGCGCTGAAGTTGGCGGAGACCTATACGCCCCCCACGCCGCCCACCTACAGGCTGGGCGGAGAGGCGGCGCGGCTTGCCTTTGAGAGCGCCGCCGAGGGCTTCCGCGCCCGCGGTGCGGCAACGCCTTACGACATGGTGGTGTCCTCCAACCTCGCCAGCGTGCTCTCGGGCGGTCCGGCGGATCTCATCGACGAGGTGAGCGAGCAGGACATTCTGGCACTGGAACGCGCCGCCTTCATGCGGCTGATCAAGAACGAGGGCACGCTGGCGCGGATCGAGCATATGCTCGCCACCGGCAAGCCCCTGCGCAATTAGGAGTAAACGGCAATGCAAACCTACACCGCGCCCCTGCGCGACATGCGCTTCGTGCTGCACGAGCTGCATGGCGGTACGGCAGACAATGCCGAGTTCACGCCCGAGCTTTTGGATTCCATCCTGGAGGAAGCAGCGAAATTCTGCACCGAGGTGCTGCTTCCCCTCAATGCCAGTGGTGATGAGGAAGGCTGCCATTTCGAAAACGGCACCGTCCGCACGCCCGCCGGGTTCAAGGACGCCTACAAAGCTTTCTCGGAATCCGGCTGGGGTTCGCTGAACGCCAGCCCGGATTATGGCGGGCAGGGCCTCCCGGAATCGGTCGCCAAGCTGGTCGAGGAAATGATTTGCGCCTGCAATCTTTCCTTTGGCCTGTATCCGGGGCTTTCGCACGGCGCGTATCTGGCGCTGAAGAGCCACGGCTCGGATGAGCTGAAGGATTTCTACCTGCCCAAGCTGGTCTCCGGCGAATGGGCGGGCACGATGTGCCTCACCGAGCCGCATTGCGGCACGGATCTCGGCCTGCTGCGCACCAAGGCGGTGCCGCAAGGCGATGGCAGCTACAAGCTCACCGGCTCCAAGATCTTCATCTCCGCCGGTGAGCATGACCTGGCCGACAATATCATCCATCTGGTGCTGGCGCGCCTGCCGGACGCGCCGCCCGGCATCAAGGGTATATCGCTCTTCCTGGTGCCCAAATTCCTGCCTAATGCCGAGGGCAATCCGGGGGCTGGCAACGGCGTCTCCTGCGCGGCCATCGAGCACAAGATGGGCATCAAGGCTTCCGCCACCTGCCAGATGAACTTCGACGACGCCACCGGCTGGCTGGTCGGCACGCCGCATAAAGGCATGCAGGCGATGTTCGTGATGATGAATTCCGAGCGTCTCTCCGTCGGCACGCAGGGCTTAGGCATTGGCGAGGCCGCCTATCAGGGCGCCGTGGCTTATGCCAAGGAGCGTCTGCAAGGCCGCTCCCTGGCCGGGGCCAAATACCCCGAGAAACCCGCCGACCCGATCATCGTGCACCCCGATGTGCGGCGAATGCTGCTCACCATCCGCGCCTATAACGAGGGCTGTCGCGCCATGGGCGTGTGGGTGGCGCAGGCGCTGGACGCGGCGGAAAAAGGCGACGAGTCCGCCGCCGATTTCGTGGCGTTGATGACGCCGATCGTGAAGGCGCTGTTCACCGATCTGGGTTTCGAAAGTGCCAGCCTGGGTGTGCAGGTTTACGGCGGGCATGGTTACATCCGCGACCACGGGATGGAGCAATTCATGCGCGATGCGCGCATCGCCATGATCTACGAGGGCACCAACGGCGTGCAGGCGCTGGACCTGATCGGCCGTAAGCTCCCCGCCAATTTCGGCCGCTCCCTGCGCCGCTTCTTCCACCCGGTGGCGGAATTCATCGAGGCGCACCAGAACGACGCCCAGATCGGCAAGCTGGTGCAGGGCTTTGCCCGTGCCTTCGGCGCGCTGCAACTGGCTACGGGGTTTGTTGCCGAGAAAGGCATGTCCGACCCCGAGGAGGCCGGTGCCGCGGCCACCGAGTATCTGCGCCTGTTCGGGCTGGTGGCCATGGGCTTCATGTGGGTGCGCATGGCGCTCATCGCGGCGGAGAAAGCGCCGCTCGGCGGGCCGGATGCCGCCTTTTACCAGACCAAGCTGGCCACGGCACGGTTCTATATGGAGCGGATTCTGCCGCAGGCAGGGGCGTTGCTTGTCAGCATCAAGGCCGGGAAGGCCGCGATGATGGGGCTGCCAGAGGAAGCATTCTGACCAAGAAAAAGGGCTGAACCTGTAAGGGTTCAGCCCTTCGTTTTAGCCAGCCTCGAACGCCGCTTCCGCCGGGGCGAGGGATTTCATCAGGTCGAACATACGCTTGCGCATCGCGGGATCCTGAATACGGTAATAGGCGCGCACCAGTTCCAGCGTCTCACGCTTGGTCAGCTGGTCGTCCACCCCGGCGCTGAACGGTTCCTGTTGCTCGGCAAAGCCGTACATGCGCCCGCGTGGGCCGGAGACCGGGCCTTCGGACATGCCTTCGGGCATGTCGTCGAAGAAATAAGAGATGGGAACATCCAGTACGCGGGAAATATCGAACAGGCGGGATGCGCCCACGCGGTTCACGCCGCGCTCATATTTCTGCACCTGCTGGAAGGTCAGGCCCAGGGCGTCGCCCAGGCGTTCCTGCGACATGCCGAGCAATGTCCGGCGAAGGCGGATGCGTGAACCAACATGGATGTCGATAGGGCTTGGACGGCTTTCACGTTCCTGGCGTTCGGCGGGTTCATCAGCCATAAGACTAGTCTTCTCCAACTTACGGTGGCAATCCACCGGCTAATAATCTTCTTAGGTTGCTTAAAACTTATGGGCACAACCATAAGCTGGGTAACCTAACACGATACTTTGCTATGCATTACACGTTATACGGCAAATTACTGTAACGAAGCGTCAAATGCAACGAAAAACTCACAGATTGCCTTATTAAATAGACAAGCGATGCCTTGCATCAAAAATGTACTATATGTTTCGCTAAATTCGGCGCCTAACTAATGCCCCGATGATGACTGCTACAACTGCAAGTATGGCCGGAATCGGCAGTCCGAACCTAGAAAAAAATGTCGGCGGCAGTGCGCCGGGCAGGGGAGCCACCAAAACCCCTTGGGCATCCAAGGGTAAATAAGCGACGACATGGCCAAACGGGTCGAACATCGCGGTAATGCCGGAATTCCCGGCGCGGGCGAGGGGCAGGCCTTCCTCCACGGCGCGCAACCTTGCGTTGATGTAATGTTGGTAAGGGCCGGCTGAATCGCCGAACCAGGCGTCGTCGGTGATGACGACAATCCAGGAGGGGCGGTGCGACTCGTCGATCATCTCGCCGGGGAACACGTCCTCATAGCAGATCAGCGGTGCGAAGGGCGGAAGCCCGCCAGCGGTGATGGTCATTGGGCCGGTGCCGGGGGTGAAGCCTCCGCCGAGCATGTCGGGGATGATCTTCATCGGCAGCCATTTGGGCATGTACTCGCCAAAGGGCACCAGCTTCCATTTGTCGTACACCGCGAGTGGCGGCACAGGGCCGGAGAGCACCACAAGCGAGTTACGGAAATCGGTCGGGCTTTCCATGCGCAGCGTACCCGCGATGACCGGTGTTGTGCCGGTGACCTCAGCCAGTTGCTCGCGCGCGCCGTAATCGGAGGTCAGCAGCCAGGGGCTGGCGGCTTCGGGCCAGATGATCGCGTCGGCCCCGGAATTGAGCGCCGCGTTGCTCATGGCCAGTAGCCGCCGCCAATTGGCTTCCAGCGCCGGGCGGGAATAATCCGGCGGCTCGGTGAAGTTGGGCTGAATCATGGCGATGTTCAGCCCCGTGGACGCTACCGGGGTTTGCAGCCGCGCCCAGCCCGCCCCGGCCCATACCGCCAGCGCCACCACCAGGGCGGCCAGCCCGCGTTTGCCGAACAGCGGCAGCCCGGCCAGGATGACGGTGAACAGCGTCAGGCCATGCACGCTCACCCAGGCGGCGGGCTGGATAAAGACATCGCCCAGCCTGCCGGGGATGGTCCAATCCGTGCCCCAGAAATTCCAGGGAAAGCCCGAGAACCAGAATTGCTGCGCGATGTTGGAGAGCACCCAGGCCCCCGCGAACACCAGCAGCCGCCCAAAGCCGGGCCTGATCCAGCGGATCGCCAAAGCCGGGATGATGGTATAGCACGCCACCGCCGCCGAGATGGCTGGGGCGGCGAAGGGCACAAGCCACCAGAAATCCTTGGCCTCGGTCAGCACCGGCTCGGTCACCCAGTACAGCCCCGCAATCGCCAAACCAAAGCCGTACCACCAAGCGGTATAGATGGTGCGCCTGATGCTGCCCGCCGCATCCAGCAGGCGCAGGAAGGCTGGGACGGAGAACAGCAATGCGGGCAGGAAATGCACCGGCGGCAGGGCGGTGGCGGCGGCGAGGCCCCATAAAAAAGCCCGCATCAGCGGGGCTTTTTGTAACCAGGCGTGCGCGGCCCGGATGTACTCACGCGGTGACTTAGCCATGCGGCAGCCCAAACTTTCGTGCCACGTCGTTGAAATCAGTCGCCGTCTCGTGGCGTGTGGTGGGGATGGTGCCATCCTCGTTCCGCACAAGCTGGCAGGTTTGCAGGCCGGAGGCCTTGGCCGCGTCCAGCTCGGCTTCCATGTCCGAGAGGAACAGCATCTCCTCGGGCGGCACGTTCACCCCGCGCGCGATGGCGGCGTAGCTCTCGGCCTCGCGCTTCGGCCCCACGCGGGTGTCGAAATACGCCTGGAACAGTTCGGTCAGATCGCCCGCCGGGGTGTGGCCGAAGAGCAGCTTTTGCGCCGGCACGGAGCCCGAGGAATAAACGAACAGCCGCAACCCAGCGCGCGCCCAGCGCCGCAGGGCGGGAGCTACGTCGCCGTAAAGTTCGGCGGCGAGGGCGCCGGATTTATAGCCCTCTTCCCAGATGATGCCCTGAATGGCCTTCAGCGCCGTGATCTTCTCGTCGCGGTCCATCCAGCCGAGCAGTGTCTCCAGCTTCGGCTCCGGCACATCGGCCAGAACAGGGTGGCCGGAGGCGACGAACTCGGCCATGCGCGTGCGCGCATAGGGGAACAGCACGCGCTGCACGAAAGAGATCGGGGTGGTGGTGCCCTCGATATCGGTGAGAATGGCGGCGGGTTTCATGCGGTGGGGAAGTGCTTGGAGATGTCGTCACCCGTGAAATGCGCCACCCAGCCGGAGGTGTCGGTAAATACGCGCAGGGCGGTGAAATTGGGCTTCAGCCCGGCGTCGAACCAATGCTTGATCCCGGCGGGGACATGGATCAGGTCGCCTGCCTCGCACAAAGCGATATAGACCCTGCCGTTTTCATGCAGCACGAAATGCCCGGAGCCTTCGACGAAGAAGCGGATCTCCGGCTCGGTATGGGTGTGCTCGTTGAGGAACTTCTCGCGCAAGGCCGCGGCCTGCGGGTGTTCGGGCGTCAGCTTCACCACATCCGCCGAGCCCGCGCCGGTCGCACCCATCAGCGCGTCCAGATACGGGCGGTAGGCTTCCAGAATTGCCTCGGCGGTCGCTTCGGCGGCCAGATGCACGGGGCTGTCCCAGCGCTCGAACCCGACATTGATCGGCTTCAGCTCAGCGGCCACGGCGACCGGATCTTCCGAATCGAAGATCGGAGCGTTGGGGGCGTTGTCCTTGTAAACGGTCAGGCGGCTCATTTCAGCTTCCTTCGCTCCAGTTCGCAGGCCAGCAGGAATTCCAGAGCCTCCAGCCGCCAAGAGGCATGCTCCACGCTGGTGCCCCAGCCGTACACGCCATGGCCCTCGATCACGTAGCCGATCGGCGGCTCGTTCTGGAGCAGCGGCTCGATGAATGCCGCCAGCCGGGCGATGTCCTGGTCGTTCTCGTAGACCGGCAGCCGCACCTCCAGCTCATGGGTGGCGTAGCCGAAGGCCTTCAGGATCTCGTAATTGGAGAAGGTGATGCCGCCCTGCATGGAGAGCACCGTGGCCGCCAGGGAGTGCCCGTGCAGCACCGCGCCCACGGCGGGGAACAGCCGGTAGAGCTGGCAGTGCAGCAGCGTCTCGGCGCTGGGCTTCTGGCCCGGCACGAGCGGGTTGCCCTCGTAATCCACGGCGATGATGTCCGCCGTGGTCAGCCGCCCCTTATGCACGCCGCTGCGGGTGATGGCGATGCGGGTATCGTCGATTCGCGCCGAAAGATTGCCGGCCGAACCTGGCACCCAGCCGCGTGCATCCATGCGGCGTCCGGCCTCGGCCAGAGCCTCCGCCAATTCCATGGGAACCATGTCTCAGCCCTGGTTGATGGTCGTCTTGGTCTCGGTCTCGGCGCCGGGCTTCGGCGCGTTCAGCGCGCCGGTATCGGCCATCGAGGCGTCCTGCGGCTTCTTATCCTCATCCGCGATGTTCTGCTTGAAGGATTTGATGCCCTTGCCGAACTCGCCCATCAGGTTGCTGACCTTGCCGGTGCCGAACAGCAGCAGCACGACGGCCAGCACGATCAGCCAATGCCAGATGCTCAACCCACCCATGGTAACTCTCTCCAACCCTGAAAATCCGGCCCTGTTTACGCGGATTGCGGCGGGATGCCAAATCCGCCAGCGCGGGCTAGTGGAGTGCCGCCGTGGCCGCCAGCCCAAGGCCATTATACAACACGTGCAGCAGAATGCCCGGCCTGATTGAGCCATAGCGCAGCCGCAAATGGCACGAGGCCAGCGCCAGCAGCCCGACATCGAGGAAGCCTGGCAAATAATACATCTTTTCCGGCGCGTGCGCCGCCAGGAACAGGGCGGTGGTGAGCAGCGTCGCCCCGCCAGGGCCAAGGCTCGCGGCGATGCCCGCGAAGCCGATGCCCCGGAAGGCGATTTCCTCCAGCACCGGGCCGAGCAGCAGCATCACCCCCAGCATCGCCGCGATAGTGATGGGCGGGCCTTCCAGCAGCTTGGCCGAGGCGAGATCCTTCATGGCGTGGAAATTCGGCGGCACCAGCCGGAACATGGCGGCCACCACCAGCGTGAGCAGCAGCGCCAGCAGCACCGCCTGGGCGTAGGCGATAAACGGGGCAGGCCGCCACGCCACGCCGTGCGGGCTGCCATCGGCCACCGTGTAGGGGCTTAAATGGCGCATCGACCAGAACAGCCACAGCCCAGCCATAAGCTCGCCCGCCACAACCGCGCCGGTCAGCGTCACCGGGTCGGTCAGGCTGGGCAGGGCGGTGGCGTGTTGCAAAATCAGGTAGAACGCCGCCGCCACCCGCGCATTCACGAACAGCCCCCCACCCGTGGCCATGACCAGGCCAAAGCCGAATATGCCCCATAGGCCCCGCGCCAGCCCTAGATGCGGGCGCGCCCAGCGTGGCGCGTGAGTGCCCGGCAGGCGGGCGAAGCAGAGGGCAAGCAGCCAGAGATTGACCCCGAATTCGCTGCCCAGGCCGCCCAGCAGGGCCACGGCTTTAACCGGCACCGGATGGTGCGGCGCGGCAAGGTCGCCGCCGATGGCCGTGACCACCGCGCCACCCAGCATGAAGATCAGGAGCCAGCCCAGTGCGGCGAGGAGACGTGTCATGCCGAGGCCTCGAATTGTTGCAGGATCTCCTCTGGCTTCGTACCGGCGGCGCGCATCTCGCGCAATGTCGCGGCCTTGTCGCGCTTGGCCAGGCGCTTGCCCGAGGCATCGGTGAGCAAATGGTGATGCGCGTAAAGGGGCGTCGGCAGGCCAAGCAGGGCTTGCAGCAGCACATGGATATGCGTGGCCTCGCGCAGATCCTCACCGCGGATGACATGGGTGATGCCCTGCAACGCGTCATCATGCACCACGCAGAGATGGTAGCTGCTTGGTGTGTCCTTGCGCGCCAGCACCACATCGCCCAGGCGCTCCGGCTCGGCTTCAACCCAGCCGGTATTTTCCTCGAAGAACCGCAACGCCCCCACGCATCGCCGCGCCGCCGCCACGTTCAGCCGCAGGGCATAGGGCGCGCCGGAGGCGATGCGCGCCGCACGTATCTCGGCAGACAGCGCGCGGCAGGTGCCGGGATAAACCCCTTCCACCCCATGCGGGGCGGATTGCGCGCGGGCGATCTCGGCCCGGGTACAGAAGCACGGATAAAGCAGCCCTCGTTCTTGGAGGCTGCCCAAAGCCAGCGCGTATTCGGGGAAGTGCTGGGACTGCACGCGCACCTCGCCATCCCAGTCCAGCCCCAGCCAGCGAAGGTCTTCGAGGATGGCATCGGCATATTCCGGGCGGCAGCGTGTGGTGTCGATATCCTCCAGCCGCAGGCGGAAAATATCCGCGCGCGTCCAGGCCATCCAGGCGGAATAAGCGTGGCCGAGATGCAGATACCCGGTCGGGCTGGGGGCGAAACGAGTGACGATGCTCATGCGCGGCACAGTCTATACATCCGCCCCGCGGCTTGGCGAGACGGATGACAAAACCCTTACATTCGGCCCGGCATCTTGCAGCGCGGCGCTTCCCCTGGCATAAAACCCGCATGACTCGAAGACTCTACCATATGTGGGAGCGTTTCGTGGCTACTCCCCAAAATCTGGTCCCTCACAGGGGCAGGCAGAGTAATGCCTGACGGCGGGTTCCATTTTCCCGCGCTTGTTCTCAATGCGGATTTCCGTCCGCTATCCTATTATCCGTTGTCGACATGGACCTGGCAGGACGCCGTAAAGGCGGTATTCCTGGACCGGGTTTCCGTGCTTTCGGAATATGAGCAGGAGGTCCGCTCGCCCTCCTTCTCCATGCGTCTGCCCAGCGTGATCGCGCTGCGCGACTTCATCCCCTCGGCTCGTACCCCGGCCTTCACCCGCTTCAACGTGTTCCTGCGCGATGCCTTCTCCTGCCAGTATTGCGCCGGCAAGCGGGCGACGCAGGAGCTGACCTTCGACCATGTGATTCCCCGCGCCAAAGGCGGGCGCACGAGCTGGGAGAATGTGGTGACGGCCTGCGGCCCGTGTAACCTGCGCAAAGGCAGCAAGATGCCGCGCGAATGCGGCATGATCCCGCGCCAGGAACCCCGCCGCCCAACGAGCTACGAGTTGCAGGAAAGCGGGCGGCATTTCCCGCCGAACTATCTGCACGAGAGTTGGCGGGATTTCCTATACTGGGATACCGAGCTGGAGAGCTGAGCTTACGGCGTGAACGCGTTGAAGGCGATCATCGTGCTGGTCTCGGCGATTCCTGGCACTTTGTGAAGCTGCGTGTTCACGAATACGCCGGGGTCGATCTCTTCATCGAGATTGATGATCGCCAGCAGATCGTAATGACCTGAGATTGAGTAGATGTGGCAGGGGATCACCTTGTCGATGATATAGGCTGCGACATTGTAGGCTTCGCCAAGCTGGCACTTGATCTGCACGATTAGTGTTTTCATGGTTAATTCCTCCTAAAATCCCAAATCGAGCTGCGTGGTTTTCTTCTCGCCCTTATCCGCTCGCACGCTCACCTCGCCATCGGCGAAGCGCAGCGTAAGCGCGGCGCCGGGCGCGACCTTCGCGGAACTCGTCACCGCACCACCTTTGGCGTTCGTCACCAGCGCGAAGCCACGCGCCAGCACGCGTTCGTAACTCACCGCTTCCAGCCTCGCGGAAACATTTTCCAGTCGCAGTTGCGCCTCGCGCAGACGCCCCGGCAGAGGCGCGTCCAGCCTTTGCGCCAGCAGCTCCAGCCCGCCGCGCCGCAGCGCGATCTCGCCGCCCGGATGGGTCAGCCGATACCCCGCCGCATCCAGCCGTTTCTGCCCCGCGCGGAGCAGATTGGGCAGGCCGTCCCGCAGGCGGCGCTCCAGCAACTGCATATTGCCGCGCAGGCGGAGCAGGAACTCGCGCGGATGCCGCAACGCCAGCCGCTCCACCCGCGCGCGGCGGGCGGCGAAGAAATTGGGCAATGCCAGGGTCAGGCGCTCGGTGCGGTCGTCCAGGCGCTGGCGTGCCGTGTTCAGCAAAGCAGGCAGGTCGGGCAGTTTGGCTCCGGCGCGGTCCAGCCCGGCGCGGGCGAGGCTCAGCAGCCGGGCCAGCGCGCCTTCCAGCCGGGCGGTGCGTTGGCTGAGGTCGGCCAGCAGCTCCAGCCGGGCAGGCACGGCCATCTCGGCAGCGGCGGTGGGGGTGGGGGCGCGGCGGTCGGCGGCGAAGTCGATCAGCGTCGTGTCCGTCTCATGCCCCACGGCGGAGATCAGCGGAATCCGGCTCCCGGCGGCGGCGCGCACCACGGCTTCGTCGTTGAAGGCCATCAGGTCTTCCAGACTGCCGCCTCCACGCGCCACGATCAGCACATCCGGCTGCGGCAGCTCCGGAGGCAGGGCGTTGAAGCCCGCAATGGCGGCGGCGATCTTCTCGGCCGCGCCCTCGCCCTGCACCGGCACCGGCCAGAGCAATATCTGGCGCGGGAAGCGCCTGGCGATGGTGGTCTTGATATCCTGCAACACCGCGCCTTGGGCGGAGGTCACCACGCCGATCACGCCGGGCAGCATGGGCAGCGCGCGGCGGCGCTCGAACAGCCCTTCCGCCTGCAATTTCACCCGCAGCGCCTCGATGCGCGCCAGCAGCGCCCCGGCCCCGGCATATTCCAGCCGCTCCACGATCAGCTGATACTCCGAGCGCTCGGGGTAGGAGGTGAGCTTGCCGGTGGCGATCACCTCGACCCCGTTCTCCGCCTTCAGCCCGACTCGCGCCACCACGCCCTTCCAGATGATGGCGCGGATTTTCGCTCCCTCATCCTTCAGCGCGAAATATTGGTGCCCGGAGCCGTAGGCCTTGAATTCCGTGATCTCGCCGCGCACCCGCACGCGGCCGAACGAGCCCTCCAGCGTGCGCTTCACCGCCCCGGCCAGCTCGGAGACCGAAAATTCCGGCGTGTTCTGTCCCATTTCACTCATGGGCCCAGACTATGATACAGCGCGCCCCGGTAACAGTAGGGGGCACGACATGCGCGTTTTGATCATCGGTTCCGGCGGGCGGGAGCACGCCCTGGCTTGGGCCATCGCCAAGAGCCCGCGGCTGAACAAGCTCTACATCGCCCCCGGCAACCCCGGCACCGCCGAGTGCGGCGAGAACGTGCCGCTCCGCACCACCGACATCGCCGGGCTTGTCGCCTTCGCCGTGGAGCAGAAGATTGACCTCGTGATCCCCGGCCCCGAGGCCCCGCTGGTGGCGGGTATCGCCGATGCGCTGGGCAAAGCGGGTATCGCCTGCTGCGGTCCTTCCGCCGCCGCCGCGCAGCTTGAGGGCAGCAAGAAATTCACCAAGGAAGTGGCCGAGGCCGCGAATATCCCCACCGCGAAATGGGCCAGCTTCACCCACGCGCTGGAGGCCCATGAGTATATCGAGGCCGTGGGCGCGCCCATCGTCATCAAGGCCGACGGTCTGGCGGCGGGCAAGGGCGTGGTCGTGGCGCAAACGCCCGAGGAGGCGCACGAGGCCATCACCGCCATCATGGAGGACAAGGTCCACGGCGCGGCGGGCGCGCTGGTGGTCATCGAGCAATGCCTGGTCGGCGAGGAAATCTCCATCTTCGCCCTGTGCGATGGGGAGGACGCGCTCTATTTCGGCGTGGCGGCGGACCATAAGCGCGTGGGCGAGAACGACACCGGCCCCAACACCGGCGGCATGGGCGCCATTTTTGCGCCGCCCTGGGCCACCGAGGAAGTGGTGCAGGAAAGCATGGAGAAGATCATCCGCCCGGCGCTGAAAGAAATGGCCCGTCGCGGCACGCCGTTCCGGGGCTTCCTCTTCGCTGGGCTGATGGTGGAGCATGACGGGCCGAAGCTGATCGAGTTCAACGTCCGCTTCGGCGACCCGGAATGCGAGACGGTGCTGCCGATGCTCAAATCCGACCTGCTGCCCGCTTTGCTGGCCGCCACCAACGGCACGCTGAAGGACGCCACGGTGGAATTCCGCCCCGGCAGCTCCGCCACGGTGGTGATGTGCGCCAAGGGCTACCCCGGCGCTTACGCCACGGGCTCCGAGATTTACGGGCTGGAGGAAGCGGGCGCGTTCCCCGGCGCGCATATCTTCCAGGCGGGCACCATG
>DAIDJU010000036.1 GCA_027451225.1 Acidocella sp.
CAGGCGCGGCTGAATTACTTCAACCGGGATGATAATTTCCTCACCCGGATGTTCACACTCGAATACAGCCATTGGTTCGATTATCTGCTGCCCGGGCTGCACCGGCTGAATATTCCCATTCCGCTTGGCGGCACCTCCAACCATTTCCGCACCGATGTGCTACGCGAACTGGGCGCTTGGGATCCATATAACGTGACAGAGGATGCGGATCTCGGCGTGCGCCTGACCCGGGCAGGCTACCGTGTGGCGGTGGTGAACTCCACAACCTTCGAGGAAGCCAACGGAGTTTTGAGAAGCTGGATCAACCAGCGCAGCCGCTGGATTAAAGGCTATATGCAGACCTGGCTGGTGCATATGCGCCGCCCGGTGCGGCTTTATCAGCGGCTTGGCTTCATCGGCTTTATCGGGTTTCAGATGTTTGTCGGTTTTCCGCCCTTCACGGCGTTGATCAATCCACTTCTGTGGCTGACCTTCTTGGTCTCTCTGATCATTGGCCCGCAGCATGTAGCGGCCTTGTTTCCACCCTTTGTGCTTGTGGTGGCGCTGTTCGACCTGCTGATCAGCAATGCGATGTATGTGTACTTTAACCTCGTCGCAGCTTCGAAGCGGCAATGGTTCAACCTCGTGCCCTGGGGGCTGCTGGCGCCGGCCTATTGGGTGCTTCATTCGGTGGCCGCCTATAAGGCGCTAGGCCAGCTGATCACCAACCCGCATTATTGGGAGAAGACCCAGCACGGCACCTCCGCGCAGACGCGCGAGAAGGTGGCGGCGCTGACTATGGGGGCCGATGCCAAGCCCGGCACCGGGGCGGCGGCATGAATGCCAGCGTCGCGGCCGTTGTCGTCAGCCTGCGCCGGCGGGCGATGATCAGCCGCGGCTGGCGCGCGGGGCTGGCGGTGGGCATATTCTCCGCCCTGCTCTTCACCTTCGCCAGCAACCGCCTGCAAAGTCATGGCTATGTGGTGCCCGCCATCCAGCAGCTTTGGGACAGCAGCGGGCTGCAAGCGCAGATCGGCGGACAATGGATGACGCAGCTCTTGATCGCGCTGTGCAAGCTCATCCCCGGCAGCACGGTGCGCACGCTGTCGGTCACCACCATTCTCGGCGCCTCCCTCGTGCAGGGCTTCATCGCGCATGATCTGGTGAAGCGCGGCTGGCCGTCCTTGCTGGCGGCTTTGGCGGTGGGGCTCACCGGGCTGCATCCGGTGATGCTCTATCTCGCCACCAGCGGCTCGCCGTTTCTGATCTTCGCCATCGCCGCCAGCTGCATCATCATTGCGCTGGACCGGCTTGAGGCGATCGGCGACACGCAATCGCTGATCGTGATGGGGCTTACCGTCGCGCTGCTGTTCCTGATCTGGCCGAATGCGATCTTCTTTGTGATGCCGCTGACCCTTCTGCTGCCGCCGGCTTTCCGGCAGGGGCGCAACATCACCAGCATCGTGGCGATGTTCATCATCGTGGCGGCGCCAAGTCTGATCGCGGTGAGTGCCGTGATCATCGGCGGCGCGCTGTTTGAACTCTCCTGGCCGGAGCTGGCGGCGAACTGGAGCTCGCCGCTGCATGGCGGCGGCCTGCAGTTGATCACGCAATCCCCCTGGCTGACCGCCTATGGCAGCCATCCAGCTGCGGCCTTCCTGCGGCTGTTTCTGATCTGTCTGCTGATTCTGCCGCGCAACTGGGTGATTGCCGTGCGTCTGCTCACCCAGCAGACAGAGCGCGGCCGCCCGGCGACAGGACTGGCAGCTTTGTTCCTGCCGACGGCGGCGGGCGCGCTGGCGACCTGGTTTTGGCAAATTTCTTCCCCCTGGACTGTGGTGGCCACATCCCTGCTTTGTAGCTCCGCCTGGGTGGTAACGGCGAGCTTCCGCCGCTGGGAGCGTTGGTTCTGGACCCTGGCCATCTTCTGCGGTGTTTTGACCGCCTGGATCACGCC
>DAIDJU010000037.1 GCA_027451225.1 Acidocella sp.
GTTCGCGTTGAGAGTCGCAACCCAATGCTACCCAAAAACCGCCCCGGTGGCCGCCAATCGGCCTGCCTCCGCCAGACACGCGGCGGTCGCTACGGCAGGCCGATTACCGGCCTCCTACACCACGGACGGGGGCACGACCGAAAAGTTCCAGCTGAACGAAGCGCTCGGTCTGGTTGGCGCTTGCCTCCACCATGCCCTTGGCCTCCACGCCTGTCCCGCCACTATTGGCGATGCGGGAATTCACCTCGCCGGAGCGCGGGGCACGCCGATGGCGCCGCCGGGCATCTGGGTTGTCCTCCAGCAGCATCCAGCCCAGGGGGCTGGCCATGATGTGCATGTACCAGTCCAGCATCGAGATCGCGGCGCGCACGGAATGCTCACGGATGGCGGGCGCGAGGCGATCGACAAGCTGCTCGGTGTGCAGCCGGCCGTGCCGCTTCAACTCGTCCAAAACGCGAGCCTGTACCACCGCGACACCGGGCGTTGGCGCTTCCTGCCGCTGAGCAGGATTCATGCCCATGCTAACCCGGCGCTGAGCGGGCGCCATATAGCCAGCGCGACTGTTGGGCGCGGTGCGGACCAAAACACGGGGCGCAGCCACCTTCTTGGTACTAATGTCGTCGATCTTCATGTCATTCCCTAAAACTTTGATGATCCGGTTTCTGTTGGCTTGAGATGGCGTGCCGAAGCAGGCACGCCGTCGATTTGGGACTCTCGCCTTCCCGGCGCATGGCCGTGCGCCCTAGTGGATGACACCCTTCGGTGGTTCGGCCGGCCATTTCATCGGCCAGTTTTTGTTGTGAGCACACCACCCTGCTGAGGTGTAGACAAGCTCACCACGCTGCTCCATCACGTCGAACACACGTTCCACATCGCCCTTCAAAAGCCATGCGATAGTGCCGTCGGTGAAAAAGCGGATGACGTCACGCTTGGACCAAGGGGCATCCGAAAGCAGGCCGAACATCTGCTCACGGAGAAAGTCGTCGGTCCACATCTTCAGCGGAATATCCGCCGGCACCAATTTGGGATCGATCCGCACATCATCGACCATTTTTTCCAAACGGGTCAGCTCTCCTATGCGGGCACGCAGCAATTTCTTGAGCGTCTTGATCCGTTCCGAGGCTTCCGTCAGATTGGCACACAAGGGCATCTGCAGCGCCACACACGTGAATCTGACGACGTCCAAGACGTCCTTCTCCCTCGACAGGCGGGGGTTGGTCTTCTTGCTCATTGTATCTCCAAAAGAAGCTGTATCAGGCCGGCCCTGGCGCTTCGCCACGGCCGGTATGCAATGTGTGGCGCGCCACCTGGACGCGCCGTTCACCCTTGGCACCTCAAAGTTAGCCGGTGACCGCCTGCAGGCTGGGCGCGCGGCCGGCACCGACCTCGTTGTCGATGCGCTTCAGCGTGACCGAGGTGCCCGGGATCTTTTCGTAATTGGCCTTCAGCATGGAGAAGGTCAGAAAGTCCCGGGCGGTGCAGTCTTGGTGAAGCGGCACCACCTTATCCGCTTCCTTCGATGCCAGCTCCTCCACCCCGAACATCGCCCGCACGGCCCCGGCCATGGAGCCGGCGCCGCGCCCATTGAACATCGTGAGGTTGCCCTTCGCGTCCTTGGTCACGTGGTGGGTGATGAGGATGGCGCACCCGTTGTTGTGCGCGAGGTCCCGGAACGCGCTGAAGACCGCGTGCATGTCGCCGTTGTCCGATTCCGAGGCGGCGTGGATTTCCACCAGCGGATCGAAGATCACCAGCCGGGCGCCGTGATCCCGGATGGCATCGCGCAGCTGCTCTCCGAGTTCGGACAGCTCCTGCCCGCCGTTTGCGGCCTTTTTCAGCAGCGGGCCGCCGCGCCTGAAGCTGGCGACGACAAGGTTCCGGTTCACCGTTGCCTCGTCGGCGCCCAGCTCGCGGCAGGCGGCATACAGCCGCCGGGCGATCTGCTTGGCCGGGTCTTCCGGGGTGTAGATCAGCACCTTCTGCGGCCCCGGCACGTTGAGCCCGGCAAAGGGGCGGCCGCCGGCGGTGGCCACGCCCATATGGAGGCCGGCGGCGCTCTTGCCGATTCCCGGCACGCCGATGAGCATGGCGAGCAACCCCGGCTCCAGTGGGCCGATGACCGGGTCGTCAGGTTGGTGGATGATGTCGGCGAAGCCCGAAAGGCTGGTCAGGACCAGGTTCCGCGAAGCGGGCGGGATGCCCGGGCCGCGTTCCTCACCCGTCTCCGGCATGGCCTCACCGGTGTTGCCCGCATGCGCGGGGCCGTGCGCCAGCGGCGGCGCCACGGGCAGCCGCGAGGGCGCCGGTGCCCCGTCATGGGTGGCCGGGTACGCGCGCCGCTCATGGCGGTTGGCGGGCTGATCGGCCTCGCCCCCATCCGCGTCAGGCGGCAGGGCGGCATTGACCGCCCGCGCGGAGACGCCGCCGAGCAGCACCTCCTCCAGGCCGGCGGGCATTTCCCGCTCGGCCTCGGCCAGCTTGGCACCGTTCGCGCCTTTCTGGCTCTTTTCGTCCTCGTCCCCAGCCTGGGGGGCGTTCACTGCCGGCATCGCCGGCGCCTTTGCGCCGCTGTTGGCGGCATCGGTCGTCTTTTTGAAGTCTTCGTCGGGGTTGAAATCCACCCGCGCGTGCTCCTTGGTCTTGAGGCTGTCCGGTGCTAACTCCGCCGCCGCGAAGGCGGGCGAGAAGTCAGCCGGGGATTGTTAGCCAAAATGAGGTCACGTGCGCCATCCCATGGTGGATAAGGCTTTTGGCGGCCTCGGCCGCCACGGCCGCGCCGGCGTGGCGTTTGGCCCTGTTTGAAATCCGCCTGATGGCCTTGTCATTTATGCATGAGAGGCATGCGATTTCTGGGATAGATCGAGAGCGAGACGTGTAACCGGGCATCTAGCCGGATGAAAGCCTCAGCCCTTTGGGGGGCTGAGGCTTTCATTGAGGACGTTGAACGTGACCTTGATGCCCCCTCTCAGCTGTGGGGTTGGCGTTTCCATTTCGGGAGTTGATCTGCCCTGCGGGGCAAAGCCCAGGCCCACCTGGGCTTTGGCGGCCTCGGTGGCGAAACGGCACGTTGGCCTGGGCGTGGTGACATCCCCCTGTGGGGGTGGGGGCTTCAAAGCCCCCACCCCCACAGGGGGATGTTGTTCTCCCTTTTTCGCCAAAGTTCGGGATGGTTCGTCTCTCCCGGTCTCCGACCGTCGAAGATCGGCGGTGGGTTGGAACGGAAGGACAAGGCGCTTGAAGGCGCCTTGTCCTTCCGTTCTTCATCTTGGCCAACCAAGGCGCGGCGGTGCCGAGGTTCGGCTGCATGTCATGGTCTCGCCCGCGCCGTGCGGGCCCCTGCAACCTCGGACGGCACGGGCTGGCCAGCCTTTGAGGGCTGGCCATCCCGTGCCTTGGAGACACCGACATGCCCGAAATCCCTGCCCACCTCAGAACCCTGGACGAATTGGTCCGCCAGTACGCCGAGGGCAACGATCTGCCACGGCACGTGCCGCACGTGCGCCTGGCCGATGCCCTGGCGCGCGGCGACGATCCGCTGCATCTGCTTCCATACTTCCGCGATCTGGGCGCGAAGATTGGCAACTTGGAAGAGCTCTTCGCCGCCTGCGCCGATCCCGGCGAGGAAGAGATCGAGGCCTTCCGCGTCGAGGAGGGCATCGCCGTCTTCCTCGCGGTGGATGGCCAATGGGCGGTCTTCACGAAATGAAGGCGGCGGCCATGGAATCCAGTATCCAGACAGCACCCGCCAGCCCGGCCGCCGCCGCCCGGGGCGGAAGCAGCCGTGACACCGTCGCGTGGCGCACAACCAGCGCCGGGCGCCACGTCGCGCTCATCTCCACCGATTTGCTCCCCGGCCGGCCGTTGCGCCTGTGGGGCGCGGCGGTGGAGATCGCCGACGGTGGCGTGTTCATCCGCCTTGCCATCCTCAACCCCTTCGACGGCTGGAGCCTGACCCAGCTTCTGGCCGTGGCGCTGGCCCGGTTCGCGGCGGAGCAGGCGCATTCCGGCGAGCCCGTGCTGGCCGAGATCGTGCGCCACCTCGACCGCGCTGCCGCCGTGCACCGCGAGCCGCAGGATGGCTGGGCGGTGCCGCCGGTTTCGTTTGAACCGGCACCACCGGGCGGGGTGACCTCGCCGTTCCCCTGGTGTGTGGCGAGGGTGGGGCAGTTCTCCATCCCCCTGTGCCCGGATGCCGAGGCGCGGCAGCGCGGCGTCTCGCCCGAGCAGCTTTTGGCCGTGATCGAGCTGGCGCTGACCAGCTGGCTGCCGGTCACGCCGTGGAGAAGGAGCTGCTGGGATGCGCGGCGCGAGGTGCGGGCGGCGCTGGCGCTGGAGGCCGCGCGGGCGGAGGCCAGGTGGGCGGCGCACGTGGCCGCCTGCGACGGGGAGCCGGAGCTGGGCTGATCCGGCCCACCCGCTAGGTAGCTTCATTCATCATGGATGAGGGGAGATGCCCGGCGCTGGGTGGCGCATCGGCGCCGTCGCCCAGCCGCATTTGATGCTTGAGCCCTGGCCGCTTGGCCGGGGCCTACATCAACCCGAAGCAGCAGGAAGCCCCGCCCGCAAAGGCGGGGCTTCCTGCGTCTGGAGCATCATTCCATGAACCAAGACGTCGAAACCCTGGAGGCGCTGCTGGCGCGCTACTCCATCCCCGAGCGGCTGGGCGAGGTGCCGCGCATGCGCTTCGATGACGCCGTGCGGACAGGCGAAGACCCGCTCAAGATCATCGCATATTTCGGCACACTCGGCATCAAGGTGCGCGAGCCGGCCGATCTATTCCGTCTCAATGACGATCCCAACGAAGAAGAAATCAACGCCTTCTGGATTCCACAGGGTGTGGCTGTGTCCGTTGAAAGCGACGACCTCTGGCTCGTGTTCGAAATCGACCAGTCCAAGGTGGACGGCACGGAAACGGATCCGTCCACCAGTACGACGTCGCCCAGCGCGAATGTCGAAGGAGATCTGCGCCAATGATCGACTTCGACGAGACATCCATCGTCGCCGTGCGCCGCACCGGAGACGGCGAGCGCTTCGTGATTTTCACTGACGCCGACGTGCTGCCGTTCTGGGAGCAGAGATTCTGGACCGCAGTGTTGGACACCGGCGGCGACGGCTTCGGCCTACCGGTGCGGTACGGAACCGTCTGCTCCGCGCCCTCGGGCTGGACGCTGCGCCAGCTCATCTGCGTGGTGCAGGCCCGCATGGTGGCGGAGCACGCGCGGATGCCGGAGGCCGGCGCAGCGGCCGTGCTGGAAGCACTCGATCGCGCGATCAGGCACATGTCCGCAGCAGAGCCGCTGGGCAACGGCATCGACTTCGAGCCGGGCTGGCAGGACTCGCCGTACCCCTGGACGTTGGCGCGCGCGGGCGATCTCTGCCTGCGGCTCTGCGCCGACCCGGCCAGCCGCGAGGATGGCATCACGCCCGAGCAGGTGCTGATCGTGGTGGACGAAGCGTTGCGTGATTGGTCCAATCGCGCTCCGTATCTCCGGCGCCTGTGGGAGTGCCGCAGTGCCATCCGCGATGCCCTCGCTGCGGAAGTTCGCCGCGTGCGCCAAGCACGAAGTGAAGCGGATGCGGAGCGGCACGAGTAGGAACCGAGACCGCGCCCGATGCTTGGTCGCCAAGGAACCTGACGGGCTTTCACCCCGGCGGGCTCGATCGAGCCGCTGCCCCTGCTCACCGCGCTCCAGGCAGCAGAGCGCCTGGGTGTGCCGCACAGCGTTCTGGAACGCTGGCGCGGCACCGGCGAGGGGCCGGCGTACATCAGGCTCTCGGGCAAGTACATCAGGTACCGCCAGGAGGATTTGGAGGTCTTCATCCAGGCCAGCCGCCGCCAGAGCACGGCCGGGTAGGCCCGGCTGAGCGCCTCTCATGCTCCCTATGCTCTCCGGCAAGCCGCGAGGGCAGGGGGCATCATTCCACCATCCACCAACCAATCCAGCAACCAGCACAACCAGCAAAGGAGCCAGCATGGCCGCGACCACGATCACGCGCGCGCTGATGCAGAAGCTGCCGCCGCTGCCGGAAGGCGCGGCCAAGCAGCGCATCTTCGACGACCGGCTGGTCGGCTTCATCGCCGAGCAGCGCCGGACCACC
>DAIDJU010000038.1 GCA_027451225.1 Acidocella sp.
GTGGCGGCGGGTTGGGCGCGGCGCAGCATGGCGCGGATGCGCGCCACCAGCACGCGCGGGTCGAAGGGCTTGCCGAGATAGTCGTCCGCCCCGGCCTCGAACCCGGCGACGATATCCTCCGGCGTGTCCCGCGCGGTGAGCAGCAGGATCGGCATGTCCGGCGCGCGCTCGGCCCGCAGCCCGGCGGTGAGTTCCAGCCCGGTCTCGCCGGGCATCATCACGTCCAGCACCATCAGGTCGAAATCCAGGAAACGCAGCTTGTCCCGCGCTTCAGCGGCGGTGGCGGCCTGGGTCACGCGGAAGCCCTGCTCGGCCAGGAACCGCGCGGCGAGCTGGCTCAGCCGGGCGTCGTCATCCACCAGCAGAATATGCGGGGCCTCGCCGCTCATGCCTTAGGAGCCGCTCCGCTGTCCCTTGCCGCGGTGGGGATCCTGGCCGTCGATATACTCGCGGCCCTGCTGGTTCATCAGCCCGCGCAGCACGCGCTTGAAGCCATCCACCGCCGGACCTCCGGCCTCACGATAGGCGGTAACCAGACGCTCGCGCTGCGCCTCGAACAGCTTGCGCTCCAGTACCGCCCCTTTCTCTGTCAGGGTAAGCAGGCGCTGGCGGCGGTCCTGCGCGCCGGGGGCCTGAGCCACATAGCCCTCGCGGATCAGCGGGCCGAGCACGCGGGTCAGGCTCTGCTTGGTGATGCCCAGGATGGTCAGCAGCTCGCCCACGGTCAGGCCGGGGCGGCGGGCGATCCAGTGCAGGCAGCGGTGATGCGCCCTTCCATAGCCAAGCTCGCCCAAGATCGCATCCGGCGCTTCGGTGAGATCCCGATGCGCGAAAAACATCATGTCCTGCGCCAGACGCAGCTCATCCTCGCGCAGGAAAAGCAGGCCAACGCCGGGAGCGCTGTGCGCCGCGCCGGGCTGAGTTTCGCGTTTCGTGGCTGGAAAGGCTTGAGTGGAAGGGTCTGGCATGGCAATTTCTTGGTCTGAGGTGTATGCCTTGCGCTGGCAGGGCAGTAGAGCTGACTAATATACTATTCTTTCCTGTCTTGTTAGAGTAGCGCAAACGGAGATTTTTGACCATGGCGCTGGTTCCTTTTGACGATCGTGACGGCTTTATCTGGTGGGATGGCAAGCTCATTCCCTGGCGTGACGCCAAGCTGCACGTACTCAGCCATGGGTTGCACTACGCTTCTGCCGTATTTGAGGGCGAGCGCTCCTATGGCGGCAACATCTTCAAGCTGGACGCGCATACGGACCGTCTGATCGAGTCCGGCCGCATCCTCGGCTTCGAGATCCCCTTCACCCGCGAGCAGATCAACCAGGCCTGCGTGGACGTGCTGAAGGCCAACAACCTGACGGACGCGTATCTGCGCCCGCTGGCCTGGCGCGGCGCGGAGCAGCTTTCGGTTTCCGCCCAGAACACCAAGATCCACCTGATGGTGGCGTGCTGGGAATGGCCGAACCTGTTCGGGGCCGACCGCATGAAGGGCGTGCGCCTGGGCCTCGCCGATTGGCGCCGCCCGCACCCGCAGACCGCCCCCACCGCCGCCAAGGCCGCGGGGCTGTACATGATCGGCACCATGGCGAAGCATAAGGCCGAGGCCGAGGGCTTCAACGACGCGCTGATGTACACCTGGGACGGGTTCGTGGGCGAAGTCACCGGCGCGAACATCTTCTTCGTGCTGGACGG
>DAIDJU010000039.1 GCA_027451225.1 Acidocella sp.
CACCGCGCCGTTGAAGGTGTGGACCTATCTAGGCGCGGCTTCCGCCGTGCTCACCTTCATCTATGCGCTCTATGTCGTCATCCGCACCGTGGTGTTCGGCAACCCGGTGCCGGGCTACGCCTCGCTCTTTGTGGCCATCACTTTCTTCGGCTCGGTGCAGCTCATCAGCATCGGGCTGCTGGGGGAGTATATCGGGCGGATCTACATGGAGACGAAGCAGCGCCCAGCCTATATCATCCGCAAGAGCTATGGCGGTGACGGCGCCCCAGATTAACATTATGATAGAAGCAGGCCGAGAGGGATAAGTATGCGCGTTGCCGTGATCCAGATGTCGCCGGGGGCGGATAAGAGCGAGAATATCGCGCAGGCGCGCGGGCTTATCGAGGGCCTGCTGGCCGAACAGAAAGTCGATCTGATCGCCCTGCCGGAGATGTGGACCTGCCTCGGCGGTTCGCGGGCGGATAAATTCGCCGCCGCCGAAACGCTCCCCACCCCGGGCGAAACCGGCGGCGAGGCCTATGAATTCCTGCGCAGCATGGCGAAGGCGCATAACGTGCACATCCATGGCGGCAGCATCGGCGAGTTGGCGGGGGAGAAGATTCTCAACACCACCATCGTGTTCAGCCCCTCGGGCGAGGAGCTTGGCCGCTACAGCAAGATCCACCTCTTCGACATCACCACCCCCGACGGCCAGGGCTACAAGGAAAGCGCTGTCTACCGCGCGGGGGACAAGGTGGTGACGCTGGATGTCGCCGGCACGCGGGTGGGCCTGGCCATCTGCTACGACATCCGCTTCCCCGAGCTGTTCCTGGCCCTGCGCCGGGCTAGGGCGGAGCTGATTGTATTGCCCGCCGCCTTCACCTTGCAAACAGGCAAGGACCATTGGGAAGTGCTGCTGCGCGCCCGGGCCATCGAGACGCAATGCTGGTTCGCCGCTCCCGGCACCTGCGGCACGCATTACGAGGCCAAAGGCGAACCGCGCCAGACATACGGCCATTCGCTGATCGTGGACCCGTGGGGGCATGTGGTGGCCAAGGCGTCGGACGGCCCCGGCTGGGCGGTGGCTACCATCAACAAGGGCTTCACCGCCAAGGTGCGCGCCAATATGCCGCTGCTCGAACACCGGCGGCTGGCATGAAGTTAGCCTTCATCGCCGCGCAGAGCGAAGGCGCTCTGGCCGCACGGGAGCGGCTGGTGGAGCTGTATGGAGAAAGCCCGATACGGGAGGCCGAGGTTCTGGTGGCGCTGGGCGGCGACGGGCTGATGCTGGAATGCCTGCACCGCGTGCTGGGCGCGGGCCTGCCGGTTTATGGCATGAACCGCGGCTCGGTCGGGTTCATGATGAACGAGTTTCACGAGGAGAACCTGCCCGCGCGCATCGCCGAGGCGCATCCCTCGGTGCTGCATCCGCTGCGCATGCATGCCGTCACCGCCGCGGGGGTGGTGGAGGAGGCGATGGCCTTCAACGAAGTCTCGTTGCTTCGCCAGGGGCGGCAGGCGGCCAAAATCCGCATCTCCATCGACCATCGCGAGCGCCTGTCCGAGTTGATCTGCGATGGCGTGCTGATCTCCACCCCCGCCGGGTCCACCGCCTATAACCTCTCGGCGCATGGGCCGATCGTGCCGCTCTCGGCCAATCTGCTGCCGCTTACGCCCATCTCCGCCTTCCGCCCCCGGCGCTGGCGTGGCGCGCTGCTGCCTTCCAGCGTGGAGGTGCTGTTCGAGGTACTGGAGCCGGACAAACGCCCGGTGGCGGCGGTGGCGGATTTTACCGAGGTGCGCGATGTCATCTCCGTGGCGGTGAGTGAGGATAAGAGCCTCGGTGCCACCGTGCTCTTCGACCCCGACCGCGCGCTTTCCGAGCGCATCATCACCGAGCAGTTTACGGTCTAGCCGTGGAATTCGTCCGTCTCGTCGTCTGGGACCTGGACGGGGTGTTCTGGCACGGCGCACTGGCGGAAGAAGGGATCACGCCCAGGCCGGAGATGCAGGAGATCGTCCGGCTGCTGGCCCTGCGCGGGATCGTCAGCTCCATCTGTTCGCGCAACGACTTCGCGGCCGCCCGCGCCAAGCTGCAAGAGCTGGGGATGTGGGCGTATTTCGTATTCCCCAGCATCTCCTGGGAGCCCAAGGGGCAGCGCATCGCCGCATTGGTGCGCGCGGCACAGCTGCGCCCCGGGAGCGTGCTGTTTATCGACGATCTGCCCGCAAATTTGGAGGAGGCGCGTCAAGCGCTGCCGGGATTGCAGGTGATGGGGCCGGAGCAGGTGCCGTATCTGCTGGAAAACCCCTGGCTTTTCGGCGCGCCGGACCCGCAGATGCAGCGCCTGAGCCATTACCGCCTGCTCGCCGAACGCCAGGAGGCGGCATTGGCCAGCGGGGCGGATAATCTGGCCTTTCTGCGCGCCAGCGAAATCCGCGTGGTCGTCGACTACGATGTCGAGGCGCATCTGGACCGCGCCGTGGAGCTGGTGAACCGCACCAACCAGCTCAACTTCACCAAGTGGCGCCTGCCCGAGGATCCGGAGGCGGCGCGGGCCGAGTTGCGCGCCTGGGTGCGCCGTCATGATGTTCTAACCGGCGTGGTGCGGGTGAGCGACCGCTATGGCGATCACGGCATCGCCGGGTTCTTTTCCCACCTGGAGGGCTGGGAGCTGAAGCATTTCTGTTTCTCCTGCCGCGTGATGGGCATGGGGGTGGAGCAGTTCGTGTACCGGCTTCTGGGCCGCCCGCCGTTGCAACTGGCCCCGCCAGTGGCAGCCTCGCTCGATTACCCAGAGGTGGACTGGATTACCCAGGCCAAGCCCGACGGCACGCCCCAGCTCGCCCCGGTGCTGGATCGGCTGGTGCTGCGTGGCGGCTGCGATCTTTCGGCGATGGCGCATTATCTGGCGCCGCTGACGCGCGAGCTGTGCAGCGAATATAATCTGGCCCGGGGCGGGCGGCAGTTCCGTATCGACCACGCGCTCTTTCTTCCTTTGGCGCTGCATCCGCCCGGCGCGGAAACAGCGGCGGCGCTTGAGGGAGTGGGCTACACGCCCGCCGACTGGACCTCCGCTCTGGCCCGCCCGGCGCCGGAGGGCGGGCGGGAGGTCTGGCTGTTCAGTTTCTGGACCGACGCTTTCATCCAGCTCTACCGCCATAACACATTGGGCATCGCCGTGCCGTTCCTCACCGAGGACGAGGTCCGCGCCGAGACGGACGTAACCGCGCTGCCCGAGGACCTGCCGATGTCCCCCCAGAACCGCGCCGCTCTGGCGGCCTTGCGGCGGGATTTCACGTGCATTGGCACACTGGACGAACCGAGCCTGCGCGCGGCGGTTGCCGCTGTGCTGGCGGCGGCGCGGGGGCGGGCGATGTGCGTGTTCATGGCGCTGCCAGAAAGCTGGCGCTTTGCGCCGGGCGGGGCACTTTCCCCCATGCCCCGCGAGGCCCGGCTGAACCGCTGGCTGCGCGAGGCCCTGGCCGGGCAGCCCGGCGCGCATGTTCTGGACATGGCGGAGCTACTCCCGCCCGATTGGTCGGCCCCGGAGCGTTTCCATTACGAGCGGCGGGCCTACCGGCTGGCGGCGGAACGCATCGCGGCGCTGGTCGCGGCGCGCTTCGGCAACTGATGGCTTGAAGCGGCGGGAAGGCTTCTTTAATGCCCGCTTTATGGCACAACATTATTTCACCGTTACCTGGGACCAGCTCCACCGCGACGCCAAGGCGCTCTCCTGGCGGCTGCACGCGCTGGGGCCGTGGGCCGGAATTGTCGCGATCACCCGTGGCGGGCTGATCCCCGCCGCGATCATCGCCCGCGAGCTGGAATGCCGGCTCATCGAGACTGTCTCCGTCGTCACCTATGACGACGAGAATCTGGGCCAGCCGCAAGTGGTCAAACCCCCCGCCGCCGCCGGGGATGGCGAGGGCTGGCTGATCGTCGACGATCTCGTGGATACCGGCACCACCGCCAAGCTGGTGCGCTCGCTGCTGCCCAAGGCGCATTTTGCCACCGTGTACGCCAAAGCGGCGGGCAAGCCGCTGGTGGATACGTTCATCACCGAGGTGAGCCAGGATACCTGGATTCTGTTCCCGTGGGATACCGAGCCGCAGTTCGTGGCACCCGTGGCGCGCCAGGGGTAACAAACTTCGCCTAGCCATTGCCCCGAGAATCAGCTAGGAAACCGCATCGCGCCATGGTGGCGCGGTGTGAAAAGCGGCTGATCGGGGCGTGAGCGCAACCGGATGACCGCGCCGCCGCCGGGTTTTTGTATCCGCGGCGTTTCCGGCCACATGGTCCGTGGTTGCGGGTGCAAGCCCCAGCCAGACCCATGCCGCCCGAGGCGCCGCCCCATAACCGGCCAAAGCGCCCATCCTTTGCCACGAACGTCTCCGGTGGCCGTGCTGGAGTATGTGAATGTTCGATAAATTTTTCCGTAAAGAGCTGGATTGGGCCGGCAAGACCCTGATTCTGGAGACCGGCAAGGTCGCCCGTCAGGCCGATGGCGCGGTCGTCGCCTCCTATGGGGACACCGTGGTGCTCGCCACCGTCGTTGGCGCCAAGGCCGCCAAGCCGGGGCAGGATTTCTTCCCGCTGACCGTCAACTACCAGGAGAAGTTCTACGCCGCGGGCCGTATCCCCGGTGGCTTCTTCAAGCGTGAAGGCCGCCCGACCGAGCGCGAGACCCTGGTCTCCCGCCTGATCGACCGCCCGATCCGCCCGCTCTTCCCCGAGGGCTTCCGTAACGAGGTGCAGGTCATCGTCTCCGTGCTGAGCCACGACCTGGAGAACGACCCGGATGTGGTCGCCCTGGTTGCCGCCTCCGCCGCCCTGACCCTCTCCGGCATTCCGTTCTTCGGCCCGGTCGGCGCTGCCCGCGTCGGCTACATCAACGGCGAATACGTGCTGAACCCGACCGTGAGCCAGTGCGAGGAGAGCAATCTCGACCTCGTCGTCGCCGGCACCACCGAGGGCGTGCTGATGGTCGAGTCCGAGGCCTCCGAGCTTTCCGAAGAGATCATGCTCGGTGCCGTCACCTTCGGTCACGCTGGCTTCCAGCCGGTGATCCAGGCGATCATCGAACTGGCCGAGCTGGCCGCCAAGGAGCCCTGGGCGCTGGCCGAGGAGTCCGAGGAGACCAAGACCCTGAAGGCCCGCGTTGACGCCCTGGCCCGCGCCAGCATCACCGAGGCTTACAAGGAGACGCAGAAGCAGGTCCGCTACGAGAAGATCGGCGCGGCCAAGAAGGAAGCTGCCGCCAAGCTGGTTGAGGAAGGCCTGGACGCCGACGCCGCCAAGGGCCTGTTCAAGGAACTGGAAGCCGACATCGTCCGCAACGCCATCCTGGACACCGGCCTGCGCATCGACGGCCGCGACACCAAGACCGTCCGCCCCATCCTGGCGGAAGTCGGCGTGCTGCCGCGTACCCATGGCTCCTCGCTGTTCACCCGTGGCGAGACCCAGGCGCTGGTGGTTGCCACGCTCGGCACCGCGCAGGACGAGCAGGTGGTGGATGCCATCGAGGGCGAGTTCAAGGAGCACTTCATGCTCCACTACAACTTCCCTCCGTTCTCCGTCGGTGAGACCGGCCGCATGGGCTCGCCCGGCCGCCGCGAAATCGGCCACGGCAAGCTGGCTTGGCGCGCGGTTCACCCGCTGCTGCCGACCAAGGAAGCCTTCCCCTACACGCTGCGCGTGGTCTCCGAGATCACCGAGTCCAACGGCTCCTCCTCGATGGCCACTGTCTGCGGCACCTCGCTGGCGCTGATGGATGCCGGTGTGCCGTTGAAGCACCCGGTGGCGGGCATCGCCATGGGCCTCATCAAAGAGGATAAGGGCTTCGCCGTGTTGTCCGACATCCTGGGCGACGAGGATCACCTCGGCGACATGGACTTCAAGGTGGCTGGCACCGAGAACGGCGTGACCTCGCTGCAGATGGACATCAAGATCACCTCCATCACCCCGGAGATCATGAAGATCGCTCTGGAGCAGGCCAAGGGTGGGCGTCTGCACATCCTGGGCGAGATGGCCAAGGCGCTGACCGGCAACCGCCAGGGCGTCTCCGCCAATGCGCCGAAGATCGTGACCATCCAGGTGCCCAAGGACAAGATCCGCGACGTGATCGGCACCGGCGGCAAGGTGATCCGCGAGATCGTCGAGACCACCGGCGCGAAGGTCGATATCAACGACGACGGCACCGTGAAGATCGCCGCTTCGGACGACAAGAAGATCCAGGCCGCGATCGAGAAGATCAAGGGCATCGTCGCCGAGCCGGAAGTGGGCGTGATCTACACCGGTAAGGTCGTGAAGACCGCCGATTTCGGCGCCTTCGTGAACTTCCTGGGCGCCAAGGATGGCCTCGTGCACATCTCCGAGTTGGGCCAGGGCCGCGTTGCCAAGACCACCGACGTGGTGAAGCAGGGCGACACCGTGAAGGTGAAGGTCATCGGCTTCGACGACCGCGGCAAGGTGAAGCTCTCGATGCGCGTTGTCGACCAGGAGACCGGCGAGGACATCTCCGATCAGGTCGGCGGCAAGGGTGGCAAGAAGGAAGCCGCCGCGGCGGAAGAGTAATAAACGTTTTTTGGGGCGCGGGGGCTTTTGACAAAAAGCCCCCTCAAAAACACCGCCCCTGAAAAGCTCAATAAAAAACGGCGCCTTACGGCGCCGTTGCTTTTTTGCGGGGATTTGCTTTCGCCGTCGGCTTTGCCGGTGGCGGCACCAGCGGCCGCCCGACAATCTCCTCGATATACGCCCGGTAATTGGCGATATAGCCATCCATGCTCAGATGCTGCTCGGCGTAAGCCCGCGCCCCCTTGCGCAGCTTGGCCGCCAGCTTGGTGTCCGCCAGCGCATGCAGCACGGCCTCGGCCAGCTTGGCATGGTCCAACGTGGGCGTGACCAACCCGGTCCGCCCATGCTGCACGAACTCCGTCACCGTCTCGGTATCTGCGCCCACCACCATGCAGCCGCAGGCCAGGGCTTCGCGTAGCGACCAGGAGGCGACAAACGGGTAGCTGAGATACACATGCGCGTCCGAACGCTTCAGCAGCGCCAGATGCTGGTCATACGGCACCCTGCCAAGGAAGTGCACGCGCGAGAGATCGAGCTGGTCACCCAGTTCGCGCAGCATCACCTCGCGCCAGTTGCCACCCTGGTGGGGAAGGGCGCCGTAGCTGATCTCATCGCCGCCAACGAGTGAAACCACCACATCCGGCCGTTCGGCCAGAAGGCGGGGCAGGGCGCGCATGAAAGTGTGAAAGCCGCGATACGGCTCCAAATTGCGCGCCACATAGGTCACCAGTTTTTGGTCCGGCGTTACCGTCAGCTTGCCGATGGTGATCGGCTCCTTGCGGCAGGCCGGGTCCGGCTTGCACAGCTCGAGATCAACCCCTTCCTCGATAATGCGGATCCGCTCCTGCGCCCAGTCAGGATAAGTACCGTGCTGCCAGCGTGTGGGGGTCTGCCCGTATTGCTCCAGGTCGAGCGCCAGCAGATTCACCGAGTTCTTGCCGCGTACGGCCCCGAACTGTGCTTCCGGCATTGGAAATTCCAAGTCAAAATTCACGTCCGTGCCGTGGATTTTATAGTAGAACTCGAAATACCCAAGGATCGGCACACCGGGAAACGCATCCACAAGGTTGAGCATCTCGCCCCAGCCATGATGGCCGATGATGATGTCCGGCTTGAAGCCCAGCGCTTTGATCTGCAACGCGCCGCGATACGCGGCTTGAGCCCGGCGCATCGCCATTTCGTATTCCCGCGCCTCGAACACCGAAGAGGCTGAAACCGGCGGCGGTTTGGAATAGGTGACTTTCCGCACGCCTGGCATCTGGTTGCGGTTCGGCTCGCTCATGAAGACAAGCTCGTGCGTGCCTTCATGTTTGGCGTTATCGGCCAGCAGGCTGCGCAGCAGGTGCAGATACTGGCCGGGGAAGTTCTGGTGAACGAAGAGGAAGTTCACGGCGCTTAGCGCTTGGCGCGGCCGGTCTTACGGGTGCGCGGCGTTAGGGTGATTTGCATCGCCTCCAGGGGAGCCAGGGTTTCGGCTTCGCAGGTTTCGTCATTGCCCACGGGGCCGGCGCTGGCGCCGCCGACAAAGCTCGCCGACACGCTTACCTCGTAACGGTCGGCCGCCTCGCCGCTCAGGCGCACGCGCAGGCCGAGCAGCGGCAGGGCCATGCCGCGCGAACCGCAATACTCGCCGGCTTCCACCCAGGGGGAGAGCCAGCCACGGCCAAGTACGGCCTGATAGGTGAAATCAGCCGGGGCGATGTCCTCGGGCGCGGTGATGGAGAAGCCCTCGACCCAGCTATTGCTCCCCTGTTCGCCCAGCCAGTCGCCAAACTTGGCGCCGACATCGCCACGGCCCTGGACATGCGCCAGGAAATCCACCTTTTCAGGCGCGGTTTTCACCTGCCCCTGCGCGGCGGGCACGGGGGCCTCGTTGGCTGCGAGCAGCTGGCGCACTTGCAGGCGGGGCGCGGCGTCGGGCTGGTTGGGAAGCTGGTAGATGGTGACCAGCACCTGCGCGGGCTGGTTGCGGATACGCACCAGCGTGGCGTCGCCCTCGGCGTTCAGCCAGCCATCGGGGCGGAACCCGGCGATCTCCACATGCTGCCCGCCGATGGGCGGCGGCGAGATGCGCACGCCCGGCATGCCGTTGAACCCCGGTGCGGCCGGATTGGCTTCGTTAATGAAGCAGAACAGACCCGGCGGCAGGTTCATCATATGGCCGGTGACTTTCAGCTCATGGACCTGGGTGCCGCTCCCCCCCCCGGCGGCACCGGCTTGAGGTGCTGTTGGCGCGGGATTCTTGGCGGATTTTGCGGCGGCCATGTGGTCTCCTGATCGTCGTGGTTAGCGGATAGCCCTAATATCTGAGGGGTAATTTAACTATCGCTTTTTATCCAGCCCCGAAGCAGTGGAAAACGGGGTTATGTTTCAAAAACGGTAGCTTAATAACAGATCGTTGATACGCGTTGCTGGCAGACCAAGGGGCAGCACCAGCCCGCGTCCGGTAGCTTTAACCCGTGCCGCCTGCGCCCCGATGCCGAACACGATGGCGGGCAGTCCCGCCGCCCATGCCTCGCCCAAGGTGAAGCACCATGTTTCCGGGCAGATGGAGGGCAGAAACGCCAGATGCGGCTTGCTCTCGGCCAACAGCTTCGGCAGCTCGCCCTCGCGGTACGGGCCGGTGACGAAGATGCCAGCGTCCAGCAGCCGCGAATCGTCGGCACTGCCGCCGATGACGGTGAAGCCAAGAGGCAGTTTGCGGGTGGCGGCGTCAGCGGCGCAGGCGAGCAGCACGTCAAACCCCTTGGCCGGGCCTATGCCGCCGATGACCGCAATATTGCGCGCCGTGTTGGGCGGCGGGGTGAGCGGGCGTTGCGCGTCGTCGTCCTCCCAGTGCTGGATGCGCGGTTTCACGCCGGGAAAATGCCGGGCGATGCGGGCAGCGGCATCGGCGGAGGGGGCGATGATGCCGCGGGCGGCGGCGAACTCGGCCGCGGAGCGCGCGAGCAGTTGGCGCACGGGCAGTTTGGTGAAGAGATCCCCGCCCTCGGCCCGGCAGGCAATGCAGCCCGCCACATCCGGCTCGCCACAATAGCGCAGCGTTTTCTCTGGCCCGGTGGGGCGCAGCAACGCCACGCGCGGGCAGAAGCTGGAATAGTCGTGGATCACGATATCCTGCGCCACGCCAAGCTGTTGGGCGATTGTTCGTACGCTGTCGTCATGCCCCAGCGTATGGTGCAGCACCACCTGCGCCACGCTCAGGCGGCGCAGCAACTCCAGCAGAGCGGGCATCTCGCCGGGCAGGTGGAAGGCAAGGTTGGGAGAATCCTTGGCCTCGCCCATGCAGAGCAGCGAGGGCCAGGGATGCCGTGTTTTTGCCGGGTCCTCGGGGAATTGCGTGGCCAGCAGCAGAGGGGCGTAACCGGCGCGGCGCCACTTGCGAATATCAGCCGCCACCTGCCGCGCCACACCGCCGCCATGGCTGTGCGAGATGAGCAGCACTGTGGGTTTGTTGGCGCAGGCGGCACTCAACCGGGCTTCGTCCAGCTTGGCGCGGTGGGGGGCCAGGCGGTCGGCGGCGATCTCCGCCATCACCATTTCGTGGTAGCCGGGGTAAAGCCGGTTCAGCACCGCGCCGTTGCGGGCCATCAGCCCGCGCGTGGCGGCGCGGAAGGAAACGCCCCCCACATGCGCCACGAACGCGCCGGGGGCTGCCATATGCCGGTAGCCCAGATGCCGCGCGCGCAGGCAGAAATCATTCTCCTCGCCATAGCCCTGCGCGAAGATCTCGCCCCGGAACCCGCCCGTGGCGGCCAGGCAATCGTGGCGGATATACATGCAGAACCCGACCGCCGTGGGGATTTCCACCACCGCCGCGCCATTTGTCCGGCGGGCCAGGGCGTTCAGCCGCGTGGCCTCGCGCAGATCCGGCATCTTGTTGCCGCCATGGCGAGCGGGGTAGCTACAAATCGAGGCCTCGTTGGAGAGCGGCGTGACAGTGCCGGTGGCGGCGCTGGCATAGGCGGCCTCCCGCAGCGAGGCGATGGCGCCGGGGGGCAGCAGAATATCGCTGTTGAGCAGCAGCACGTCCTGCCCTTTGGCTTCGGCCAGCCCGGTATTCACGGCGGCGCAGAAGCCTTGGTTTGTGGCATGGGCAAGCAGGGTCAGGCGGGGGTCGGCGGTGGCCAGGGCGCACAGGTGCCGCGCCAGCGCGGGTTCAGGCGAGGCGTCATTCACCACGATCAGCTGCGCATCCTCCGGCATGGCCGCCAGCACCGAGGCCAAAGCCGCCTTGGTTTCCGTCAGCCCCCGATACACCGGCATCAGCAGCGCCAACGGCGCGCGGGGCGGGATGCGCCTTGGCGGTTTGCCGCGTTGCTCCGCCGGGATGGGCAGGGTGGCGAGAGGGCGCGGATCGACAGGGCTGCCCATGATATGCGCGCCATCCGGCCCGTGCAGGGCGAAAGGCGGTTCAAGGCCCTGAAGCTGTTTGGCGCTCAGGCGGAAGCGGTGCCGGGGCAGGAGGGGGGCGCTGTCATCGGGCGGAAGGGGGGAGGCGAAGCGGATCTCGCGCCTCCGCCCGGCAGCGTCGGTGAGCGTCAGGTTGGGGGGGGCGTCTGGCCAGGAAGGACGGCAGGCCCAGCCGGTCAGGCCGTTTTTTTCCCAGGCAGCCAGACCCTCCACCCGGTTCAGCGCCTTATGGTCTGGCTTGGCCCCGAGCAAGCGCCCCACACCCTGGCGTATGACCTCGCCCCTGGGCGTGACATGCTGGAACCCGCCATATCCGGCCCCCGTGGCCACATGCAGGATGAAGGCGGTGAAGCCCGGATCGGGCCTGTGGCAATGGCGCGTGAGCAGCCGCTCCAGCGCCGTGGCGGCGGCTTTGCCGTTGCCGGCGCTTTGCTCGGCCAGGGCAAGGCCGGTCCAGGCGGCGGCGATATCATGCCGCGCGGCGACGGCGGCGAATTCGGCGGCGGCTTCGGCGGGTTGTCCGGCGCTCAGCAAAGCCCGGGCAAGGTCCAGCGCGATCCGCGGGTCATCAGGCGCCAGACGCCGCGCCCGGCGTAGCCAGGGCAGTGCGTTCCGGCCTGTTTCCAGCCCCTGCGCCCAGGCATGGGCCGGGGTATCGAGACCGTCCTTGCGCTTCACTCGGCGGCGGTGGCTGGCGGCTCGAGCGCTGCGAGGTCAGCCGCGGCTTCCGCCAGACCGGCCTTGGCGGCGATGGTCAGCCATTTGCGCGCCTCGCCCACATTCGGTTCCGTGGCGATACCCAGGCGCAGATATTTGCCCAGCATCAGCGCCGCGCGCGGATGCCCCAGCTCCGCCGCCTTGCGGTAGAACTCCAGGGAGAGGGCGCGGTCGGTGGGGATCTGGTGCCCGCCGCCATACATCGCGCCGAGCGCGAACATCGCATCGCGCGAGCCATTCTCGGCGGCGCGCTCGAACATCATGCGCGCGGCTTCGTCGTTGCGCGGGCCGCCGAGGCCTTGCAGTTCCAGCGCCGCGAGGTCCAGCAGCGCCTCCGTCTGGCCGACTGCGGCGGCCTTGGCCAGCCAGAACCGCGCCTCGACGAAGTTCTGCAGTGTACCCCGCCCTTCGGCCAGCATCCGGCCCAGCCGGTGCTGTGCGTTGAGCACGTTGGAGGAAGCGCGGCGGAACCATTCCACCGCCTTGGCCTCGTCCTTCTCCACGCCCACGCCTTCGGCCAGGCAGACGGCGAAGTTATACGCCCCGATCAGGTCTCCCGCCTCGGCCGCCTTTTCGAACCATTGATGCACCGGGGCGGGCTCGGTGAAGCGCGGATTGATCCGCTTCTTCAGCATCAGCGTGGCAAAATCCACCCGGGCTGTGACATCCCCGGCCTCGGCTGCCTGACGGAACCATTTGGCGGCTTCGTCCGGGTCGCGCGGCACGCCGGCCCCCACCATGTACAGCACGCCGAGCGAGCGGGCGGCGGTGCGGTGCCCGCCCTCGGCCGCGATGCGGAACCAGTTGGCGGCTTCGGCATAGCTGGGGGGCAGCTCGCCATCGCCATTGGCGTAGATATCGGCAACCAGCGCCGCGGCCTCCGGGTCCCCGCCGATGGCCGCGCGGCGCAGCCAGGTTTCGCCCTCGGTCTTGTTGGCCTTGATGCCGGTGCCCTGCATCAGCATCAGCCCATATTTGGCCTGGGCATTGCGGACGCCGCCCTTGGCCGCCTCGCCGTAATGCTCGGCGGCCTTGGCCGGGTCGGGCAGCATGCCGACGGCCCGGTCATAAATCTCGGCCAGATAATAATGCCCGAGCGCCAGCCCGCCCTCGGCTGCCTTGCGGATATGCTCAACGCCCCGGAAGGTCGGCTCGTCCTCTTCGGCCCCGCGCAGGGTGAGCAGCCCGATGCCAAGATGCCCGTAGGGGTTATCCGCCTCGGCGGCGCGGCCGTACCAGAGCGTGGCTTTCTCTAAGTCGCGCAGCTCCTCCGGGCCTTCCATATAGATATACCCGGCCAGGGTCTGGGCGCGCGGTTCCTCTGCCTCGGCGGCCAGCAACGCCCAGCGCAGCGCTTCGGCGAACTCCGTGGGCCCTTTCTCGGCGCTGCCGCCAAACAAGGCGGCCTCGGGGTGGAAGCCGGCAATGTAGATGCTCGCCAGGCTGGTTTGGCTCTCGACATCCCCCTTTTTGGCGGCGCGGGTGAACCAGTTCACCGCGTCGGCCAGGCTGACATGGCCGCCAAGGCCCTTTTGGTAATAGGTGCCGAGCTCCCGCTCCGCCTCGGTGATGCCAGCCTCGGCCGCCACGACGTAAAGCTTGAATGCCCGGGCGGCCTCGCCTTCGGCTTTCAGCTCATGCGCGCGGATGAGCGCCTTGTCCGGATTACGGGCGGCCAGCTTGTCGCTGATGGATTTCTTCAGGCTCATGGCGGCTCAGGGCTCGTGCATGCTGTTATAAGCAATCGGTGCCAGTTGCGAGAGGAAGAAGCCGAGGATGGAGCGCTTGCCGACAACCACATCGGCCTCCACCGGCATGCCCGGCACCAGCCGGAAGCCGGCAGGCACGTTATGCAGGTTCAACACATCCAGCGAGATTTGCGCCTTGTAGTACAGCGTTTGCGGGCCGCCGGGCAAAGGCGCGCCGTTCAGCGCATTGTTCTGCTGGTCCTGGGGGTTGAAGCTCTCGGCGCTGATGGAGGTGACGGTGCCCTTGGCCGTGCCGTAGAGCGAGGGGTCGAGCGTGGCGAATTTGATCACCACCTGATCGCCCTGCTGCACATAGCCGGATTCCGTCGCGGCGATATCCGCCTCGACCGTAAAGGGAGAGTTCACCGGCGCCAGATCCATGAGCTGCTGGCCGGGCTGCAGCACCGAACCCTGGGAGACCTGGGCGATGGATTGCACCACGGCGTCCTGGGGCGCCGTGAGCTCCACAAGATCGTTATTCAGCTTGGCCTTGGTCAGATCCTGCTGCGCCTGGGCCAGATTGTTCAGCGCGGTGGCCAGCTGGGTGGAGGTTTGGGCCTTGAACTGCTGGTCGAAGCTGTCACGCTGGGCCTGCACCGAGGCAAGCTGCTTCCGGGCCGCGTCGGCGCTGGAGGCCGCCGAGGCGAGCTGGGTCTGCATGCTCACCCGGTCATCGGTGGCGGCGAGGGTATCCAGCTGGCTGCCGACCTGTAATTGCTGGAGCTTCTTGCGCATGTCCTCAACATTGCTGGCAATGGCCAGGCGCTGGCGGAAATACGCGGCCTGCGCCTCGTAGCCCTGGATCTGCGTGTTCAGCTGGTTGATCTGCTGGTCGTAGTTCTGCAGCGTGAAGTTATATTGCCCCATCTGCTGGCTGTAGGTCTGCATCTGCAGCCCGGAGAACGGGTTGCTGGGGTCGGGGGTATAGGGCTTTCCGTCCTCCTGCGCCTGGAGCTGCGCCACCTGGGCGGCGTAGTTCTGCTCTTGCTTGGTCAGGCCGGTCAGGTCCGCCGTGGCGTAGGTGGGGTCGAGCGTCGCCAGTACCTGGCCCTTGGCCACGAAATCCCCGGCGTGGACCTTAATGTCGCGGATGATGGAGCCGCTGTTGAAGGCCTGGATGGAGAAATCCGGCGTGGTGGCGCTGAGCGTGCCGGTGCCGGCGACGAGCTTGTCCACCTTCACCGTGCCGGCGATGAGCAGCATCGAGCCGATGAGCGCGGTGACGATATAGGTCGTCGTACGTGCGATCAGCGGCAACGGCGTGGCGATGACCGCAGCCGTGGGGGACTGGAACTCCAGTACCGGCAGCGGCAGGGATTCCTGCTCGGCGGTGCCGAGGTCCTGGTCAGAGGCCTTTGGTAAGAGCCGGCGCAGGCGCGTCAACATCGTCGAATCCTTCAGGGGCAAGATGGCGGTTCTGTTGGAACCACAGATGGCGGTAGATGGCGCAGCGCTCCACCAGCTCGTGATGCGTACCGATATCGATCGTGCGGCCGCGGTCGAGCACCATGATCAGGTCGCAATCGAGCAGCGAGGAGAGGCGGTGCGAGACGATGACCATCGTGCGCCCCTTGGCGATGCGCAGGATATTGGCGTTCACCAGCGCCTCGCTCTCGGGGTCGAGGGCCGAGGTCGCCTCGTCCATGATCAGGATCTTGGGGTCCGAGATCAGCGCGCGGGCGATGGCCAGACGCTGCTTCTGCCCGCCGGAGAGGTTGGGCGAGCCTTCCTGGATGAAGGTGTCGTAGCCATTGGGCATGCGCTCGATGAACTCTTCCGCCCCGGCGAGGCGCGCGGCGCGCACCGCGTCCTCGAAGGACAGGCCCGGGCGGCCGGCGATGATGTTCTCGCGGACCGTGCCGCGGAAGAGGAAGTTATCCTGCAACACCATGCCGAAATTCTTGCGGATGTGGCGCAGGTTGATCTCGCGCATGTCGTTGCTGTCGATGCGGATGGCGCCCTGGTAGTCGCGGTTGATGCCTTGCAGCAGGCGGGTGATGGTGGATTTGCCCGAGCCTGAGCGCCCGACCAGCCCGAGCATGGTGCCGGCGGGAATCTTGAAGCTCATCTTGTCCAGCGCCGGGGTTTTGGCGCCTTCGTATTTAAAGGTGACGTCGTCGAACTCGATGGCGCCCTCGAAGCGCGGGCGCAGGCCGTGGGTGAGGGCATGCTTCTCGTTCGGGCGGTTGAGCACCGAGGCCACCTGGCCGATGGCGGCCTGGGCGTCTTGCACGTTTTCCATCAGCCCGGCCAAGCTGACCAGCGGCCCGGCCACGCGCCCGCCCAGCATCATGAAGCCGGTAAGGCTGCCTGCATCCAGCGGGTTGTTGCTGTGCAGGGCGATATAGGTGCCGAGTACGATGGCGCCGATGCTGCAATAACGCTGCAGGGGCATGGCCAGCGTCGCGGGCCAGTTGGCCAGCCGCCCAGCCTCGACATGCAATTCAGCCACCTCGGCCACGCGGCGGTCCCAATCGGCGGCGCGGGTGAGTTCCAGCGCCAGCGCCTTCACCGTCTTGATGCCGTAGATGGATTCCACCAGCACCGAGCCCTTGCCGGATTCCGCGGCGATGATCTTGCCGGTCATGATCGCCATCGGCCGCAGGAAGGCGGCGATGACGGCGGCGATCAGCGCGGCGGCGATCAGCACAGTCCAGGCCAGCGTGGCGTTCATGTAGAACAGCAGCGGCAGCAGGATGCTGAGCATGAACAGATCGATGAAGGTGTTCATCAGCCTGCCGGTGAGGAACTCGCGCACCTTGTTGACCTGCTGCACCTTGTAGGTGAGCTGCCCGGCCTGCTGCTGTTCGAAGAATTCGATAGGCAATGCCAGCAGCCGGTCGAAAATCATCAGGTTGAGGCGTGAGTCGAGCTTGGCGGCGAGGATCACCTCCATCAGCTTTCGGCCCCAACTCAGGAGCATCTCGAAGCCAATGGCGACGATAAACAGGATGATAACGAGATTGAGCGTCGCCGTGCCTTGATATTGCAGCACCGTGCCGATGACGCGCATCACCACGAAGATCGGCACCAGGCTGAGGATGGTGATGGTGATCGAGGAGATGGCGATGTCGCGCATGATGCGCTTGTCGGCCCAGACCAGCCGGGCGATCAGCCCGATATTGAACACCGGCTCGCCTTCCATCCCGCCGCGCTTGGCGCGGATCAGCAGCGTGGCGCCGCTCCAAACCTGCTTCAGCCGCAGCTCATCCACGGTGACCACCGGATTGCTGTTGCCGCCGAGCGGGTCGCGCAGCAGCAGCAGGCCGCGGTCGCGGTCACGCCCCACCACCAGCGCCGCGCCGCCATCGTCCAGCAGCAGCACCACCGGCGCCGGATCGTCGATTTTCAGCAATTGGCGGAAATTGGTGGGCACGCCGCGCACCCACAGCCCGGCCTCGCGCAGCCATTCCACCAGTACCGGCGGGGAGGGGGCGGGTTCGTCCGGGCGCAGGCGCAGACTTTCGGGGTTCATCTCCACGCCGTGATAACGAGCTGCGAACATTACCGCTGCGAGACGGGCCTGGGCCAGAGAGTCGGCACCTTTCCCTGCGTCATTCAGGGCGGCGACATCCGGATTTGCGCCCGGTGCTCCGGCTGTGCCAGCGGCGGAGTTGCGCGTCGTATCGGTCATGTCGTCTTACCCTTTTTGCACGGCATGGCATATCGTGCCCGGCGCAAGTTGTCCGGGCATGCCACTTATGCACGAAGATCTTGTTTCTGCACAACGGCTATTGGCACGCCGGTGGCTTGGTCTCTGAATTTGCGGTAAAATCTTCATGAACCTTCGGCGGGCCTGGTGTGTGAGCTTTTCATGGGGCGGCGGATTTGTCATGCTCCGGCGCATCAGGGGGAGCGAATATGGAGATTTTCGACGCGAGCGAGGACGATCTGCCGGGAATCCAGGCGATCTACGCGCATCACGTGCTCAATGGCACTGGATCGTTCGAGGCGGTGCCGCCCTCGCTGGAGGAAATGAGCGCGCGGCTGGCGGCCAACCGCGAGGCGGGCTTCGCCTGGCTGGTGGCGCGCGATGCCTCGGGCGTGCTGGGCTTTGGCTATTACGGTCCGTTCCGCGAGCGCCCGGCTTACAGGTTCACCGTGGAGGACAGCGTGTATGTGCGCGAGGGGCTGCGCGGCCAGGGCGTGGGCAAGGCGATCGTCAGCGCGCTGATAGAGCGCGCCCGTGCCGCAGGGTTCAAGCAGATGCTGGCGCTGATCGGGGATTCGGAGAATGTCGCCTCGATCGGCGTGCATGCCAGCACGGGGTTCCAGCAGACCGGAATCATGCGCAAGGTTGGCTGGAAGTTCGACCGATGGCTCGATGTGGTGGTGATGCAGAAGGGGCTGTGAGAAGAAGCGATGTAGTGGCTAGGGGAAGAAGCGAAGCGTTCGCAAAGCCATTTGTTGCCGGGCGAGTTTGGTGAGGAGGCTGCCAACTCGTTGAGGTGCCCGCCACAGCCAACCCGCGGCGGGCACGGGAGCTTATCGGTTGAAGCTGTTCCCCACGGCATGCGCCGATTGCACAATGGCATCTCCGGTGGCGTTAGCGCCGTCGCTAAAGCCCTTGCCGATGTCGTTGAAACCACTGCCGAGATTGCCGTGGCCAAGATTATTGCCGGCCGCGTTGAAATCCCCCTGTGCACGAGCGCCATTGGAATTGCAGGCGGCAAGGGCCAAAGGTAGCGCCAACAGGCACAGGCGGAGCGGTTTCATGTAAACGTTCATTTCGCCTTTCATCTTGCCCATTGGGAGGAAAATTTCAATATTCTGGCGTCATTTCAAATTTGCGCGCAAATGGTTGATGAACTCTCATCCATGCTGTCCCGCCATGAGGTAATGCCGGTCTTTCGGAGGCTGGAGCGAACTCGTAAACGGCTGGAAACATGAACCTTAAGTCAAGGCGCGCAAAAAAGGCCGGGATCGCTCCCGGCCTTCCATATTAGGCCTCCAGCCCGGCGAGATGACCCGCCATCGCCGCCTGCAGGATGCGCAGGTAATCGGCCTTGTCGGCCACGCGCGGATTATCCGGCGTGTTCGGGTCCAACACTGCTTCCTCGGCCAGTTCTTCCAGCGCTTCGGGCGTCACTTTCAGCCCTTCCAGCGTGTGCGGAATGTTCAAACTGGTGCGCAGTTCCAGCACCCAGTGCAGGAAGCCGTCGAACCCGTTCTCAATCCCCAGCGCCTGGGCAGCGCGGGCGATCTTCGCCTCCACCACCGGGCGGTTGAAGGCCAGCACATAAGGCATCAGCACGGCGTTGGTCAGGCCGTGATGCGCATGGAAGCGGGCGCCAATAGGGTGGGAGAGCGAATGGATCGCGCCCAGCGCCTTCTGGAAGGCGGTTGCCCCCATCGAGGCGGCGGCCAGCATGTTCATGCGCGCCTCGGGGTTTTTCGGCTCGTTCACGGCGGTGATGAGGTTTTCCTTCACCAGCCGCATGCCCTCGAGCGCGATGCCATCGGCGATCGGGTGGTAGAAGGTCGCGTAATACGCTTCCAGCGAGTGGGCGAGGGCGTCCATGCCGGTCCAGGCGGTGACGAAGGCGGGCAGGCCGTAGGTCAGTTCCGGGTCCAGCACCACGAGGCGCGGGAGCATCTGCGCGTGCAGCAGGATGTATTTGCGGCGCTTGGCGGTGTCGATCACGACGGTCGCGCGCCCAACCTCGGAGCCGGTGCCGGCAGTGGTGGGCACGGCGAAGATCGGCGGGAGCGGCGCATCCAGCGCCGGGGTAGGCAGGGTGATCTCAAAATCCCAAAGCGGGCGGGAGGTGGAGACGGCGAGCGCGATGGACTTGCCGCAATCCAGCCCCGAACCGCCGCCAACCGCGATGACGGCCTGGGCGTCATGCGCCTTATAAGCGGCAGCGCCGGCGGCCACGTCCTCGGCCAGCGGGTCGGGGTGCAGATCCTTGAACACCGCAGTGGCGATGCCGGCCGTCTCGAACGACGCAACGATGCCCGCGAAGAAGGGCAGCCCGGCCACGCCGGGATCGGTGACGATCAGTACACGAGCAATTCCGGCATTGCGCACGCGGGCGGGCAGCTCCGAGACGCGCCCGGCACCTGCCAGAATCTCCGTGGGGATTCGCCAATTACCACGTAGTTCCATGATGTTTTACATCCTCTCGAAAGACCGGAAGAGCTCCCAGTCGGTGACGGCGGCGTTGAACTTATCCAGTTCCACTTTCGCCATGTTAGTGTAGTGCTTCACCACGTCAGTGCCGAAGACGGAATGCGTGAACGCGCTTTGCGCGAACAGCGCGGCGGCGTCCGCCAGGGTGTTGGGCACGCGCGGCAGATCGGCGGTGTAGGCGTTGCCGGTGAACAGCGGCACGGGGTCGTAATCGCCCTCCACCCCCGCAAGCCCGGCGGCGATCATCGCGGCCAGCACCAGATACGGGTTCACATCCCCGCCCGGCAGGCGGTTTTCCACGCGGATGGACTTGCCATGCCCCAGCACGCGGAAGGCGCAGGTCCGGTTGTCCATACCCCAGGCCAGCGCCGTTGGGGCAAAGCTGCCAAGGGCGAAGCGCTTGTAGGAGTTGATGTTGGGCGCGAAGAACAGCGCGATCTCGGGCGCGTGGCGCAGCAGCCCGGCCATGAACTGCTTGAACAGCCTGGACGGCGAGTGTCCGTCGGCATCCAGGAACACGGCCTCGCCCGCCTCGTTGCGGAGCGAAAGATGCGTGTGGCAGGAGTTGCCCTCGCGCTCGTTGAACTTGGCCATGAAGGTGAGGGCAGCACCTTCCTGCGCCGCGATCTCCTTGGCGGCTTCCTTATAGATGACATGCTTGTCGCACGTCTCCACCGCCGGGCCGTAGCGGAAATTGATCTCGTGCTGGCCGAGATTGCACTCGCCTTTGGAGTTCTCCACCTGGATTCCGGCGGTCTCCATGGCGTTGCGGATGCGCCGGATAATCGGCTCCACCCGCGCGGTGCCGAGGATCGAATAATCGTTATTGTACTGATTGGCTGGGGTAAGG
>DAIDJU010000040.1 GCA_027451225.1 Acidocella sp.
GGCGTGCGCAGATCGTGCGAGACCCCGGCCAACATGGTGGTGCGCTGGGCGAGGAAGCGGCGCAGCCGCTCGCGCATGCGGTTGAAGGCGGTGGCGGCGCGGCGTACCTCGATGGCTCCTTCCGGGCGGATCGGCCCTTCATCGCGCCCCATGCCGAAAGCCTCGGCGGCGGCGGCAAGGCGGCGTATGCCCCGCACCTGGGTACGCAAAAACAGCGCCGCCACGCCAAACAGCAGCGCCGCGCTGCCGATCACCCAGATAAGGAACAGATAGAACGTGCCGATATACAGGCGCTTGCGCGGCACGTGGATGTCCAGCACGCCATCGGGCATCTGCACGTTGATGACGATGGTGCCGGGCAGGGTGTTCCAGGCCACATTGAAGGGCCGGTTCAACTGGCCGGCCAGCGCGTGGGCGAGATCCCTGTCCACCGGGCCGGGAACGTCGGGCGGCGGAAGCTGGCGCAGCACCTCGCCAGGGAGGAAGGTCGTGGCGAACAGGAAGTGCCGATCGGCTTGGTCGATGATCGGGGCGCGGGCGCGCGGGGCGCGGTCAATCTCGCCCACCATCAACCCCACCTCCCCGGCCACCCCACCGGCCAGACGGCGCGACAATTCATTGAGATGGTTGCCATAGAAAATTTGCAGCGCCACCACCTGAAGCAGCACCATCGGCACCAGCACGATCAGCAGCGAGCGCCCAAGCAACCCGCGCGGCAGGATTTTGCGGACGGCGCGCTCCGCGCCGAAATTTTCCAGCCTCATGCCCCCGGCTTCAGCGTGTAGCCCTTGCCCCGCACCGTGTGCAGAAAGCGCGGCTCGCGCGGGTCGGGCTCGATCTTGCGGCGCAGCCGGGTCACCTGCACGTCGATGGCCCGTTCGTTCACGTCATCCAGCCCCAAGGCGGTGGCCAAAGCCTCGCGCGAGAGGATTTCGTGCGGCCTTGCCGCCAGGGCGGCGAGCAGCGCCAGCTCCGCCCCGGTGAGCCGCACCCGCGCACTGGCCAAAACCAACTCTCCGCGCGCGGGGTCGAACATCGCAGGGCCGAGCTGCAACGGGGCGGCGGGAGTGGCGGCGGGTTGGGCGCGGCGCAGCATGGCGCGGATGCGCGCCACCAGCACGCGCGGGTCGAAGGGCTTGCCGAGATAGTCGTCCGCCCCGGCCTCGAACCCGGCGACGATATCTTCCGGCGTGTCCCGCGCGGTGAGCAGCAGGATCGGCATGTCCGGCGCGCGCTCGGCCCGCAGCCCGGCGGTGAGTTCCAGCCCGGTCTCGCCGGGCATCATCACATCCAGCACCATCAGGTCGAAATCCAGGAAACGCAGCTTATCCCGCGCTTCAGCGGCGGTGGCGGCCTGGGTCACGCGGAAGCCCTGCTCGGCCAGGAACCGCGCGGCAAGCTGGCTCAGCCGGGCGTCGTCATCCACCAGCAAAATATGCGGGGCCTCGCCGCTCATGCCTTAGGAGCCGCTCCGCTGTCCCTTGCCGCGCTGGGGATCCTGGCCATCGATATACTCGCGGCCCTGCTGGTTCATCAGCCCGCGCAGCACGCGCTTGAAGCCATCCACCGCCGGGCCGCCGGCCTCGCGGTACGCGGTAACCAGCCGCTCGCGCTGCGCCTCGAACAGCTTGCGCTCCAGTATCGAGCCTTTCTCCGTCAGGGTGAGCAAGCGCTGGCGGCGGTCCTGCGCGCCGGGGGTCTGGGCCACATAACCCTCGCGGATCAGCGGGCCGAGCACGCGGGTCAGGCTCTGCTTGGTGATGCCGAGGATGGTCAGCAACTCCCCCACGGTAAGGCCCGGGCGGCGGGCGATCCAGTGCAGGCAGCGGTGATGCGCGCGGCCATAGCCAAGCTCGCCCAGTATCGCGTCCGGCGCTTCAGTAAGGTCCCGATGCGCGAAAAACATCATGTCCTGCGCCAGACGCAGCTCATCCTCGCGCAGGAACAGCAGGCCAACGCCGGGAGCGCTGTGCGCCGCGCCGGGCTGAGTTTCGCGTTTCGTGGCTGGAAAGGCTTGAGTGGAAGGGTCTGGCATGGCAATTTCTTGGTCTGAGGTGTATGCCTTGCGCTGGCAGGGCAGTATGGCTGACTAATATACTATTCTTTCCTGTCTTGTTAGAGTAGCGCAAACGGAGATTTTTGACCATGGCGCTGGTTCCTTTTGATGATCGTGACGGCTTTATCTGGTGGGATGGCAAGCTCATTCCCTGGCGTGACGCCAAGCT
>DAIDJU010000041.1 GCA_027451225.1 Acidocella sp.
CTAAGCCTTACTGGCAATACCGGGGGCGGGAGACCGGAAACTTCCGGAAAAGTACCATATTTGATAGCCTGATCCCCACCTGCGCCGATCCACAAATTCGAAATCGGAAACTGATTGCCCGATTCGTCGAACCCGAACCTCGCACTCTTATGGACGAATTGCAAACTCAAAAATCCAGTTTAAGGGTGAGTATTGCCTATATGTAGTATGTTTTATGATTTTTTATACGACATCTTGTGCATCTGCATATGGCGGCCGATTTTGGACGACCGCGGCGACAACTCGTGGCATGGCCCGGATGGGACTGAAGTGACCCACCCGACACCGACGCATCCGGTGGTGCGTATTGGCTGGTTTCGTCCGATTTTGTGCGGCCGACTCGGCCAGAGTGCCTGAACGCATTCCGGGGCGTGAGCCTGGAGGACGCGCGGGTACAATGTGAGGCGTGGTGGACCGATTACAATGAACACCGTCCGCACAGCCCTCTTGGCAGCCGCCCCCTCACATTTCCGTCGACCTTGAGGCTGGGCGGCCATCGTCGCGCAGCACGACATAGATTGCAGGGATGACCAGTACGGTCAGTAATGTCGAGGAGAGCAACCCAAACAGCAACGCCGTCGCGAGGCCCTGGAAAATCGGATCCGACAGGATGGTGGTGGCACTGATGATGGCGGCCAGCGCGGTGAGGAAGATCGGCTTGATGCGGATCGCCCCGGCTTCCAGAAGCACGTCGCGCAGCGGGCGTTCGGGGCTCATGCGGTGGCGGATGAAATCCACCAGCAAAATCGAATTGCGCACGATGATGCCCGCTAGCGCGATGAAGCCGATCATCGAGGTGGCGGTAAAATCCGCGCCCAAGAGCCAATGGCCGAGCATGATGCCGATCAGTGTCAGCGGAATTGGCGTGAGCACCACCAGCGGCAGCTTGAAGCTGCCGAACTGCGCCACCACCAGCACATAGATACCCAGAATGGCGACGCCGAAGGCCAGTCCCATGTCACGAAAGGTGACGTAGGTGATCTGCCATTCACCATCCCACAGCAGGGATGGCTTGGCTTCATCATGCGGTTGGCTGAAGAAGCGGATCTCGGGTTTGGGCAGGCCGGTCCAGGCGGATTTCTCGATGGCGGAATCCACGGCGAACATACCGTAGATCGGCGCTTCGAATTTACCCGCCAGCTCGGCGGTGACCATGTCGGTAAAATGCCCGTCGCGCCGGAAGATCATGGGCGAGCCTTGCGTGTTTTGCGCTGAGACCACCTCGCCCAGCTCCACCACGCCGCGCGCGCCGGGCAGGGTGTTGGCGGGCACGGGCGTGTCGGCCACGGCTTGGCTCCAGGTCAGGCCGGTCTTGGGCAGGCCGATGGCGATGTTCAGCGGCGGCCGGTCGGTGCCGCGATAGGAATAGCCGATGCTTTCGCCCAGGAAGAGGTCGCGCAGGGTCTGGTTCACATCGGCCTGCTGCACGCGGAAATATTCCAGCTCGTCCTGGTTTACGGTGATCTGCAAGCGTGGCGGCGGCAGGTGGTAGCTGTCATCGACATCCACGATGAACGGGATGGATTTGAATACCGCCTTCACGCGCTCCGCTTCGGCGCGGCGCATCTCCAGCGTCGGGCCGTAGATCTCCGCCAGCAGCGAGGCGAAGACCGGCGGGCCGGGCGGCACCTCGACAACCTTGATCACCCCGCCGGGCGGTAGTGGGATGTCCTTGTCCAACTCCTGGCGCAAGGCCACGGCAATGGCATGGCTCTGGCGCGAGCGGTCGTCCTTGTTCACCAGCACGATATGCAGCTCGCCCTGATCCGGCGATTGCCGCGCGTAATAGTGGCGGACCAAACCGTTGAAGTCGAACGGTGCGGCGGTGCCGGCATAGACCTGCATCGAGGTCACTTCCTTCATCTGGCCCGTGATGCGCGCGGCGGCGAGCAGCGTGCGTTCGGTGTCCTCCAGAGTCGCGCCCGGCGGTAGGTCCAGCACCACGTCCAGCTCGGATTTGTTGTCGAACGGCAGCAGCTTGACCTTAACCATGTCGAAATAGAACAGAGAGCAGGCGAGGATGGTGGCGCCGCCGACCAGCAGCAGAAAGCGCAGGGCCCGCTTGCGGGTTTGCAGCAGCGGCGTAGCGGCGCGCAGATACAGCCGCCCCAGCAGCCCCGGCCCGTGTGCATCGTGCCCCGGCTTGGCGGCGAAGCCGCCTGCGAATTTCAGCGTGAGCCAGGGCGCGATGATCATGGCGACGAAGAAGGAGAACGCCATGGCCACCGAGGCCACCGCCGGAATCGGCGACATATAAGGCCCCATCAGCCCGCTGACGAACAGCATCGGCAGCAGCGCGGTGATGACGGTAAGCGTGGCGACGATGGTGGGGTTGCCCACTTCCGCCACCGCCTCGATGGCCGCCTGCATCCGCGTGCGACCATCCTGCATCGCCCAATGGCGGGTGATGTTCTCGATCACGACAATGGCGTCGTCCACCAGGATGCCGATAGAGAAGATCAGCGCGAAGAGCGAGACGCGGTTGATGGTGTACCCCATCATTTCGGCCCCGAAGAGCGTGAGCAGGATGGTGGAGGGAATCACAACCGCCGTCACCGCGGCTTCGCGCCAGCCCAGGGCGAAGCCGATCAGCAGAATGATGGAGATGGTGGCGAGCGCCAGATGGAACAGCAGTTCATTGGCTTTCTGCGTTGCCGTCTGGCCGTAATTGCGCGTCACCTCCACGCGGATATCGCCGGGGATCATCTGGCCTTGCAGCGTCTTCACCTGCGCCAGTACGGCATTGGCCACGTTCACCGCGTTGGAGCCCGCGATCTTGGCCACGGCCAGGGTGACGGCGGGGGCGCGGCCCCAGCCCGCCTTGTCCCGGTTGAAGGCCCAGACGCGTTCTTCCTGTGGCGCGGGGCCGAACACCACCTGCGCCACATCCCGCACATAAACCGGGCGGTCGTCGCGCGTGGTGACGAGCAGCAGCCCGATATCCGGGATGCCGTCCAGCGTTTGCCCGGCATCCACGCCCTGCATCTGCCCTGCATCGCGCAGCGCCCCGGCGGAGAACACGGCATTCGCCTCCTGCACCCGCGCCACGAGCTGTTGCAGCGTCACGCCGTACAGCGCCAGTTTTTCCGGGTCGGGCTCGATGCGGATCTGCTCCGGGTCCTCGCCGGAGATATAGGTGATGCCGACATTGGGGATCTTGATCAGCTCGCCTTGCAGTTTCTGGGCAAGCTGGGTCAGCGCGCCGGCATCCCAGCGGTTGGCGGCGTCGGGCTTGGGGCTTAGCGTCAGCGTGAGGATGGCGACATCGTCGATCCCGCGCCCCACGATCATCGGGGCGGGGATGCCGACGGGAATGCGGTTCATATTGTCGCGGATCTTGTCGTTGACTAGCAGAACCGCCTTGTCTTCATTGGTGCCGACAACGAAGCGCGCCACGACGGTAACGTGGTTGTCCACCGTGTAGGAGTAGATATGCTCAATGCCCGGCACGCCGCGCAGCACCACCTCCAGCGGCTTGGTGACCAGCTCCACCGCATCCGAGGCTTTCAGCCCGTCGGTGTTCACCATCACATCCACCATCGGGACGTGAATTTGCGGGTCTTCCTCGCGCGGGATGGTGGCCAGCGCGATCAGCCCGCAGATCACTGCCGCGATGAGAAACAGCGGCGTGAGCGGCGAGCGGATGAAGCGTTGGGTGAGCGCGCCGGAAAAGCCAAGGCTCATGGCGCGCTGCCCGGCGGCAACAGCACATCGCCAACCTTGAGGCCGGAAAGGATTTCCATGCCATCCGGGAGGCTGGGGGTGGGCTGGGGCATGCCGCGCTGAATGGGCACGGCGATGGCATGGCCATCAGCGCCGCGCAGATCGGCATAGTCCAGGCCGAAGCGTGTATCGATGAAGCTGGCGGGAACGACGATGCCGGGACGCGAGCCGACATAAACCCAGACTTCGATGCGCTGGCCGACGAAATAATTGCCGACATCCGGCGCGTTGGCATCGGCCTCCACCCGGCCATTGGCCACCTGCGGATAGACCAAAACGATTTTGGCGAAGAGGGGCTTATCGCCGGCCACCCGCACCATATCACCCACATGCAGGTAGTCGATGTGATGTTCCGGCAGGTCGAGCCGCAGCACGTAATCCTGTTCGGCGATGCTGGCCACGCTGTCCCCCGCCTGCACCACAGTGCCCTGGGTAAGCGGGGTGAGCAGCACGCGGCCCGCTACCGGGGCATACACCGCCCCCTCGTCGATCTGCTGGGCCAGCGTGTCCCGCTCCGCCCGTTTCGCCTTCAGCGTGGAAGTGGCGACGGAAACGCCTGTCTGTGCCTGGTCGTACACCGCGCGCGAGACCGCGCCCGTCAGGATCAGCTTCTGCGCGCGGGTGAAATCGATATTGGCCTGGGCGAGTTGCGCCTTGGCGGCGGTGATGCCGGCATCCAGGGTCTGTAATTGCTGGATCATCGCCGGGTCCGCGACCATGGCGATCTGCTGCCCCGCCTGCACGCTGTCGCCGTATTTCACGGTGTAAGAGGTAAGGGTGCCGCCGATGCGCGCCCGTGCTGGCACGACATGCGCCGCCTCTACCGTCGCGAACACGGCCTTCTGGTCGGCGATGCTGGCCGTGGTGACGGTAAAGCTGGCTGGCTGCGCGTGCGCCGCGGCGGCGCATACGCCCAGGGCAAAAGCCCAGCGCAAGACGGACATGGCGACTCCTGTAAAACCTTAGCGGCGTTTAACCGGCAGGCCCGCCTGGGCCCAGGCGTTAAGGCCGCCCGCCAGATGTCCGGCGATTTTTACCCCCGCCTTGGCGCATTTCTCCGCCGCCATGGCCGAGCGTTTGCCAATGCCGCAATGCAGCACGACATCCCCTTCGGGCAAGGCGTTGGGATCGAAGCTGGAAAGCGGGTGGCAGATCGCCCCCTCGATGCATGCGGCCTGATGCTCGGCATGCTCGCGCACATCCACCAGAATGACCTCGCCCTTGGCTAGAGCCACCTCCAGCTCCTTGGGCGTGAATTCCCGAAGGTCTTTTTTCTTCCCTGTAAAGAACAGCATTTCCGTTTCCTTTATTGCTCGTTGGTGGGAGCTGTCTCGCCGCCGCACAGCGCATCCGGCACGCAGAACAACTCGAACAGTGTTTCCAATATCCGCCGCGCCGGAGGGCTGATGATATCGTAATAAATCGTCTGCGCCTCGCGCCGCGCGGCCACCAGCCCATCGCGCCGCAATAGTGCCAGATGCTGCGAGACAGTGGAACTGCGTAGATCCAAAAACGCCGCCAGCTCGCCGACCGACCGCTCCCCCTCCAACAACTGGCAGAGAATCATCAGCCGGTGCGGATTGGCCAGTGATTTCAGCAGATCGCTCGCTTGGTCAGCTGCATTATGCATGATTTTTGGATCAATATTCATTATTGCGAATATACGAATTGTAGAATATATCTGCAACACGAAAATAACAAGGAAACGTGCCAATGGCTGAAATCGTGATTTTGGGAGCTGGACTTGGCGGAACCCTGATGGCGTATGAAATGGCCGAGCAGTTGCGGGCCGAGGATCATATCACTGTCATCGGCAAGGCTTCCTCCTATCAGTTCTACCCCTCCAATCCGTGGGTCGCGGTCGGCTGGCGTCAGCGCCAGGATATCGAGGTGGATCTGACCAAAGTGATGGAGAAGAAAAAGATCCGCTTTGTTACCGAAGGTGCCGCGCGCGTGCGCCCCGAGGAAAACCGGGTTGAGCTCACGGGCGGTGGATCGGTGGCTTACGACTATCTGGTGATCGCCACGGGGCCGGAACTGGCCTTCGACGAAATCCCCGGCCTTGGGCCGCAGGCGTTCACCCACTCGATCTGCGAGACGGGGCACGCCGAGGAAGCCCATGCCGCTTTCGAGAAATTCTGCGAAAATCCAGGCCCGATCGTGGTCGGCGCGGTGCAGGGCGCCTCCTGCTTCGGCCCGGTTTATGAATTCGCCTTTATCCTCGACACCGAGCTTAAGAAACGCAAGATCCGCCATAAGGTGCCGATGACTTTTGTCACGCCCGAGCCTTACATCGGGCATCTCGGGCTGGATGGCGTGGGCGACACCAAGGGGCTTATGGAGAGCGAGCTGCGTGAGCGCCATATCAAATGGATCACCAATGCCCGGGTGAAGGAGATCACCGAAGGCAAGATGCTGGTGGAGGAGCTGAACGAGGATTGCAGCCCCAAGACAACCCATGAGCTGCCGTTCGCTTTCTCAATGATGATGCCCGCCTTCCGTGGTGTGAAGGCGGTGTTCGGCATTGAGGGGCTGACCAATCCGCGCGGGTTTATCCTGGCCGATGCGCATCAGCGCAACCCGAAATTCTCCAATGTGTTTTCAATTGGCGTATGTGTCGCCATTGCGCCCACGGGCAAAACGCCAGTGTCGATCGGCGTGCCCAAGACCGGATTCATGATTGAATCCATGGTCTCCGCGACGGCGCATAACATCGGCGCGCTGCTGCGCGGCGAGGCGGTGCATACAAAGCCAAGCTGGAACGCCGTGTGCCTGGCTGATTTTGGTGATGGCGGCGTGGTTTTCGTCGCTCAGCCGCAGATCCCGCCGCGCAATGCCAACTGGGCGGCGCGCGGCAAATGGGTGCATATGGCGAAGGTTGGGTTCGAGAAATATTTCCTGCACAAGATCAGGGTCGGCAAGAGCGAGCCGTTTTACGAGCGCTATCTGCTGAACCAACTGCATATTCATAAGTTCGAGGATGAGAACCGCGCGCCGTAAGCAAACGGTTAAGGCGCTGCCCCGGATTTATGCGGGACAGCGCCTGTGTTTTGGCCGTGGCCGGTATCGTCCTCAGTGCGCGGAAGCGGTTGCCGTCGGCAGCCCGGTTTCCTTGGAGAGCTTTGCCGCGCCTGAAAGGCAAGGCGCGGCAAACAGGTGCCCTTTGTAAGCGCCAATCAGCGTCTGGGTGGCGACGATCAGCCAGAACCCCACGAGGGCGACGACCAGCACCGCGCCAAGGATGGTGAAGAAGCCCATGCCGGTCTGTGCGCCAAGGTTCAGTGTCGCCAGCGTGAACACGCCGAGCGGGAAGGTGAAGCCCCACCAGCCCATGTTGAAGGGCAGACCCTCGCGCAGATAGGAGAGGGTGATGGCCACAGCCATCACCAGCCACCAAGCGCCGTAGCCCCAGATCACCAATCCGCCGATCAGGCCGATCCCCTGCGCCACGGCGCCGATCTCCGCCATGCCAACAGCGCCCAGAATGGCCGGGGCGTCATGCCCCAGCACCAGCAGGGCCAGAGCGCCGGTGCCAAGCGGGCCCAGGGCCAGCCAGGTGGAAACCGCCATATCCCGCCGCGGCAGCTTATGCAGCACCAGGCGCAGGAACAGAATGACCAGAATGCCCATGGCCAGTGGCACAGAGAGCGCCCAGAACAGATAACAGGTGAACAGCAGATGCGCCGCGGCGAGGTGGTCCGCCAGATGCGGCGCCAGCAGCCCGCCGCTGGCCGAGGTCACCTCGCAGGACACGATAGGCAGCAGCCAGACGGCGGTCATGTTTTCGATGCTGTGCTCCTGCCGCGTGAACATCATGTATGGCACCAGCAGCCCTATGCCGGCGGCGAGCACGGCATCCACCCACCAGAGCACCTGGGCGATGCCGGCCGCCTGTGCGCCGCCGAAAGCGAGGAAGCCGTTGACGATGGTCGCCAGCCCCATCGGGATTGCGCCCAGGAACATCGGCATTACTGGATGGCTGAAAATCTTCGCGGCGGATTGGGGGTAGAAGACCCAGCGCGCCGCATACAGAACGGCGCACAGGATGAAGAGGCCGATATTCGCCTGCCAGATGATCGCCCCCAGCCCGTGCAGCATCGGTTGCGCCAGCGGAAACTGGTTGAGCGCCAGCGCCATGACGCCGGTGCCCATCGTTACGGTGAACCAGTTCGGCGTGAACTGCCGGACGATCTCACGCGGGTCGTCGTGATGGGCAAAGGGCTTGCGGATACCGAACATGACATGATCCTTTCTGCCAGGGGTTGAGCAGAGATTTAGGAGATGCAAATATATTTGTATAATGGATTGTATTTGTTATTATCATTCTTAAAATTTATGATTGAGCGTAAGGAGCATCGCCGCGCCGTGGCCATGCTCCTTACTGATAGTCGGTTTTGCCTTACGGAGTGGTGGGGGTGAGCGGCAAGGTAAAGACCCGTCCGTTCACGGAGGTCAGCCTCAGGCTGTAGCCATTGCCGGTCAGCGCTGGATTGTTTGGCAGGGCCGAGGGCAGGGCGATGGTGGCCGCGGCCCCCATGCCGCTGACGATGCCATAAGGTCCGGCCCGGAATTGCTGGTAGGGGAAATCATTCTTGAAGGCGGTTTTCGGCAGGTTTGTAAGCGCCGCCGTATCCCAGCTTTCCACGACAGAGCCGTTTTGCAGCAAGGCGGCTTCCACGATATGGGCGGGCTCCTCTGGCGTTCCGGCGTTCAGATAGGCATGGAAGCTGATTCCTCCATCGGGCGTCAGCACGCCATTGCTGAGCGCATAGCCGTGAATAGTGGGACTGACCGGACCGCTATGGAACGGCGTTACCACCGAGCCGCGATAATAGCTGTAGGTGCCGACATTGAACGCCACCGTGAATGCGAACAAGGCAAGGGCCAGATTGCGGTACGCTCCCGCCTGGAGCGGAAGCGGCAAGCTGCCGCCGAGCCAGCGGAACCAGGTTTTGTCGGCAAGCGTGGGGTTGGCCCGCAGCAATACGTTGTCCAGCGAATAAGCGCCACTGCCAACCAAAGCCAGCGTGGCACCCATGGCGAGGTTGGACGCCGCCATCGTCCATTCGTCGATGCAGGTTGCTCCTTGCCAGCCGAACATCAGCATCAGGGAGATAGAGAGCCCGATCGTCATCACCGCCGCCGCCCGGGTGAACAGCCCAGAGATCAGCATCAGCCCCGCGATCAACTCGACGGCGCTGAAGATGATCACGCTGGCGTAAAGCAGCACGAAATGGTTCAGCAGATAGGCGATGACATGGTCCGTGCCGAGCAGCGCCCCGGGCATGGCCGTCTGGAACTTATAGGCCATCCAGTGCCCGTGTGGGTTGAGCTTCTGCGGGCCGTAGATAAAGCGCCGCGACCCGCCGCCCCAATAGATGAATCCCTGGATGAAGCGCACCGCGAGTAGGCCAATGGCGGCATTGCGCCAGCCGGGATTGTCGATGGAGAGGTGTTTGCCGTGGGCGGCGGGCTCTGTCGCCTCCCTGAATGTCGTAGACATTTAGCTGATCCTTTTCATGTTGAGCGCATAGGCTCAAGAGTGCCCCGTATATGGCTTGAAGCCGTAATGTTCGAAGATCGCCAGAGCGGCGGGCGACTGCAGAAACGCCAGCCATGCCTTTGCGGCATCGGGGTGCGCGGCTCCCTTAACCACCGCGCCAGCGTAAATGGCCGTGGAATTGTCGGCCGGGGGAATGGGCACATCGCTGATCGGATTGCCGATTTCCTCCTGGAATATTGCTTCGGATTTCCAGGTGATACCGGCATCCGCCAGCCCCTGCATCAGGAACAGTGGGGTTTGGCGGTGGTGGATATGCGTCAGAATCGTCGTGCCGTTCTTTACGCCGGTCTCATAAACCTGAACCTCCAGCGCATCGCCGCCCGCCTTGCGCAGCGAGGCTTCGATCTGCCGGCTAATTCCTTCATAGGCTGGATTGGGCATAACGAGTTTGACACCAGGCTTGCCGAGATCGAGCAAGCTCTGGATATGTGCGGGATTGCCTTTCGGGACCATGATCGTCAGATCGTTGGTGACATAAGAGATTGCAGGCGCGCTCAGAACGCCACTGTCGATCAGCGATTGCACCTTCTTCAATCCGGCGAGATAGGCGTCCGGTTTCACCGTGAACGTCATGTTGCCGGATGTGAAAGTACCGCCCTGCTGCATTGCCGTAGCCAACATGCCGGGCGGGATGGTTATATAGAAGATGCGGCCCTTGTATTGCGGATTAGCGGCCTCGAACGCCGCAACCAACGGCGCCATGGCGAAGTAGTAATTCCCGCCGACATAGAGAACCAGCTTCGGATCTGAGAGATCGCCATGGAAATCCGCCATGTCATCGACTTCGGGAACCGTGAAGTTGAAGCCTTTATTCAGCGCGTCATTATTCGCCCCGTGCTGCCATGGCGGAAAGACTTGGTCATTGTAGCCGGGGGGCTGAGGCTGGGCGCTGGCGGCAGTTGGCATGAACGCCAGAAAAGTCACGGTCAGAAGTTTCATGAAGTCTTTGGGGAATGTCATGATCAGAGAACCAGTTGCTGTTTCATCAGATGCCGGAACCTTACGCGGCGGCAGTGTAATGGAACCCGCTGCGTTGCAATTCGGGAATGGTGCCGACGGTGCCAGGGGTGAGGACGGCGCCAGGGATCAGATGGTTGGTTAGGTCGGCCGCCAAGGCTTCGTGCGAGAGTCCGCCGGGGTTGACGCCCGCCTTCAGCAGCGCGCCGCTGAGTTCCCAGATGGCGTTGTGGCAGGCGAGGAAAACCACGCCCCGCTGCTGCAGCACCGTGATGCTGTTCGCCGCGGGTGAAAACGGGCCAGCGGGATTTTGGATGTCCGATGTGTCGCCCTTGGCCGCTGGCGGAATGTCGACCAGCGTATTGGTGGGGAACTTCCCGCCAGTGAGGCTGGCGAGCTTGTATTTGTCCCAAATCGTCTGGTCGTAGAGCGCCAGATGGGCGGACGCATGCGTAGCCGACACGACCAGGAAGTCCGGATGTTTCCAGGCCCAGATTTCGACATTGAGGGCGTTGCGCATCAGGTTGAGCCAGGGGCCGGCGAGGTCGGTATTGTCCCAAACCTGCTTCGGCCCGCTTCGGTAAGCAAGAACCGCATTCAGAGCTTCACTGTCCCATTGCGCGGGATCGGTGAGGATCATCGGCACCGTGCTGAACTGGCGGCGGCGCGGCAGGGCGGCGAGTTGCTTCGTCAACGCCGCAAGCGTGGCGCCCGTGCTTGGCTCCAGAGTCTGGGCGTCTGTCTCGGCGGCGTGGGCTGGCAGCGCCACAGCCGCGGCAAGCCCCACCGCGCCTATGGACAGACCCGCCCCGCGCAACAGATCCCGGCGGTTTGCAACTCGGCTATTATTCTCATTGGACATTACGTTTCTCCTGGTTTGGATAAGCTGCGGTTGGTTGGCCTGGGCATGATGCCGTGGGGCGCTACTTGGCTATTTTCAGGACGCTAGCATTGTCTTGAGTATTTTAATAATTGATTGTTCTTCTTAAAGTGATCTGATTTAATTGTTGGTCTGTGCTATTTTCTTGAGTTCATAAAACGGGGACGCAACGGCGCATGACGCTCGAACAACTGAGAATCTTCGCTGCTGTGGCTGAGCGTGAGCATGTCACGCGCGCGGCGGAAGCGCTGAACCTGACCCAATCCGCCGCATCGTCGGCGATCTCGGCCCTGGAGCAGCAATTCGGGCTGAAGCTGTTCCACCGTGTGGGGCGTAACATTACGCTCACGGAGGCTGGGCGTTGTTTTTTCAACGAGGCGAAAGCCATTCTCGCCCGCGTGCATTCGGCCGAGGCGGCCATGGCGGAATTTTCCGGGATGGCGCGCGGGCGTCTGAGCATCCATGCCAGCCAGACCATTGCCAGTTACTTTCTGCCGGACTGGCTGGTTCGGTTCCACGCCAGATTTCCCGGTATTGAATTGTCGGTTGCGGTTGGCAACACGGCGCAGGTGGCGCGCGCCGTTGTTCAGGGGGATGCCGAGCTGGGATTTGTCGAAGGTCCGGTCAGCCATCCGCAACTGGCGGCGGAGCTCGTCGGCACGGATCAGATGATTGTTGTGGTCCCGCCGGGGCATCCCTGGGCTGGAAAGAAAACCGTGCCGCCAGCTGCATTGGCCGCGGCAAGCTGGGTGCTGCGCGAAGACGGCTCCGGCACACGCGCGGTATTTACCGAGGCGCTGCGTGCCTTGGGCCTGGCGCCTGAGGATTTGCATACCGCGATTGCTTTGCCCTCGAACGAAGCCGTGCGTGCGGCGGTTGAAGGCGGGGCCGGTCCGGCGGCATTGTCTTCGCTGGTTTGTGCCGAAAGCCTTGCGGCGGGGCGGCTCGTCAAGGTCGGCGTCAAGCTTCCGGGCCGGGAGTTCAATGCCGTCCAGCATGTGGAGCATTACCGCTCCCGCGCGGTAACGGCGCTACTGAAGCTCATCCGCGAGGGGGGAGGGTGAGTATGGCGGTGATTTCCGCCGTGGCATTGAGGGCATTTGCAGGCATGTCGGACCTTTCACCGTCAAATGCCCCGGATAAATTCTAAACCGCTTTGCCGAAATCCGCGGGCATGCGGATCGCCACGACTTCGCCCTGGGCGGTTTCCACACCATCGACGAGCACGCGGCTGTCGATGACGACTTTCCGCTCCTTCAGCTCGCGCACGCGGCCTCGGATTTCAATCTCCGGTCCCAGCTTGCTCGGCTTCAGATATGTCACCTTGAGCGAGCCGGTGACAAAGCGCACCAGCGGTTCGGTGCCCGGCTCGCGGCCCTCGGCGCGATAGGTGGCGGCCGCCGCCGAGCCTGTGCCGTGGCAGTCGATGAGCGAGGCGATCAACCCGCCATACACAAACCCCGGCACGGCGGTGTGGTACGGTTCGGGGGTGAAGCGCGTCACGGTTTCATCGCCCTCCCAGTAGGTCTTGATCTGGTGCCCGTGTTCATTCTGGCAGCCGCAGCCGTAGCAGTGCGAGAGTTCCTCGGGGTAATAATCCTGGATCGCCTTCAAATCGTTTCTCCCGTTATATTCGGTTGCGGGCTTCTCGCCGCGGTTTTTGTTACGAGCAGGTTTCGTGGGCTGACAAGGCGATCCGCTCCAGTTCACCATGCGGCAGATGCGCGGCGTGGTAATCGATGCCCAGATGCTGCTTCCAGCGGTAGAAGGCGCGCATGTGGTTGCGCGAGCCGCGTTCAAGCTCGGCGTAAACCGCGCGGATTTCCGGCTTTGCCGTGCGGGCGCTGGCCTTCTGCAAATCGGCGATGTCCAGTTCCTCGATCAGCAGGCCGACCTGGATGGCGTCTTCCCGGCTCTTCAGCCCTTTTTCCACCAGATCGTCATGCAGCTTTTGCAACGCCGCTTCATGAAACGTTCCGGGTTGCAGGCCGTGGGCGGGATCGGGGAGGTTATAATGCTCGAGCAAGGCCAGCATCATGTCCATATGCGCCTGTTCCGAGCCGCTGATATTGGAAAAAGGTTGTAAGCCCCAACGCTCATGCAGGCGCACGTAAACGTCGCGGGCTATTTTCTCTTCCTCCCGCATCAGTAGCAGATCGTCCCGCTCGGCATCCGTGAGTTCGCCGGGCTGGAACGTGGCGATTTTAGCGCGCATCTGCGCGACATGCGCTACACGATGCGCGGCGAATTCCTCTGGGCCGAAGCGGTTGCCGCCTGGACCCATCATTGCATTTTCAGACATTGATCATATGCCTTCCCAAGGCTTCGACTTGCGGCAATAGGGCATCGCCCAGCGCCTTGTCCGCGATCACTTCATTCCAGGCTTGCCGGAAACACAGTAGCCAGCCATCGGCCTCTTCCGAGCCGATTTTGGCGGGTAGATGGCGGCGGCGCAGCATTGGGTGGCCGTATTTGTCGGTGAAGAGCGGCGGGCCGCCCAGCCAGCCGGAAAGATATTCAAACAGCTTTTCCTCGCTCCGCGTCATGTCCTTCGGGTGGATGTCCCGGCAGGCTTTGGCTTCGGGCAATGTATCCATGAGCGCGTAAAAACGCTTCGTGAGGGTACGCAGAACGGGTTCACCGCCAATGGCTTCGTAGGGTGTCATAGACATGCTCTCATATTCGGCTTTCCGCCGGGAAAGCCTCAAAGGGATGTGGAGCCGGGCGGAAATACCGAGCGCCGCAACTTATTAGATATATCTAAAATATACCTGAAATCTCGCCAGTCAAGTCTGTGCGAGTAAAACACAAATATTCGTTATTGCGAATATACAAATTATGGAACATATATGGCGTAGCAAACGCGGTGTCTGACAAAACATGCTGTTTTGTCATTTATTGGTTTAGATCAAGTGTGTTGCGATGTGATTATTCTATAAACAGCGAGAATTGCGGTAGTTTCATGCTGTACGGTCTGGCCGCAAACATCCTGGGGGATAAGCCATGACGGGCGTTACCTTGGTCTGCCCGGCCTGTGCGGCGCTTAACCGCGTGCCGCAGGAGCGCCTGGGCGACTCGCCGCGCTGCGGCGTCTGTCACAAGCCTTTGTTCACCGGCCAGCCTTTGGCGGTGGATGAAAGCCAACTGGCCCGGCATACGGCGCATGACGGCGTGCCCGTGCTGGTGGATGTGTGGGCGGTGTGGTGCGGTCCATGCCGCACGATGGCACCGCAATTCGCCCAGGCAGCCGCGATGCTGGAACCCCGGCTGCGGCTGCTCAAGCTGGATGCCGACACCGCGCCCCAAACCATGGCGCGCCACGGCATACGCTCCATTCCTTCGCTGCTGTTGTTTTCCGGCGGCAAGCTCATCGCGCAGCAGGCCGGGGCCATGACGGCCGGGCAGATCGCGCAATGGGTCCGCCAGCATTTGCCTAAATAAGTCAGGAGATGATGATGACCCTCGACAAAGCCGTCCTGTCCTTCGCCGGTTTCATGGTGCTCGTCAGCGTGGTGCTGACGCTGGTATTCTCCGAATGGTGGCTGTTGCTCACCGCGTTTGTCGGCGTGAACCTGCTCCAGACCGGCTTCACCGGCTTCTGCCCGGCGGCGAAGCTTTTCAAAAAGCTGGGCGTGAAGCCCGGTACGGCCTTCGAGTGATATGACGCAGCAAGGCCGCGCGGAATTCTGGGAGACCCGGTTTGCCGCGACTGAGCATTACGTGTTCGGCGAAGCGCCAAACGCGTTTCTGGTAGCGCAGGCTCATCGGATAAAGCCGGGGATGCGCGTGCTGGCCGTGGCCGATGGCGAGGGGCGCAATGGCGTATTTCTCGCCAGCCTGGGAGGCGTGGTGCATGCGACCGAGATCTCCGCCGCGGCGATTGCCAAGGCCAAGCGGCTGGCCGAAGCGCATAAGGTAAGCCTGACCTGGGAGCAGGCCGACGTAACAAGCTGGGCTTGGCCGGAAGCCGCATATGATGCGGTCGTGGCAATCTTCGTGCAGTTCATCACCCCCGCCGAGCGCCAAGCCTTTTTTGCCCATCTGAAACGCGCCCTGAAGCCCGGCGGCGTTCTGCTGTTGCAGGGTTACAGGCCAGAACAGCGAGGCTACAATACCGGCGGTCCGCCGGAGGTGGATCAGCTCTATACCGAGGCGCAACTCCGCGAAGCTTTCGCCGATATGGAGATCGCCGAGTTGCGTGCGCATGACAGTGTAATCCAGGAAGGTGGCGCGCATTCCGGAATGTCCGCTTTGATCGACCTTGTCGCCATTCGTAAACGGTCGAATGACTGACATCGCCCTTGCCGCCCCGCGTGGACGGCTTTCCAGTGTGTTTGCCGGGGTGATCTGTGCCTTCCGTAGTCCGCAGCGGGGAGAGCGTTAGCTCTCGAGGCTCAATAAATTGTCGGCCAGCCGCAAGACTTGCGGGCGGTGTGTGACTAGCAACGTCGTGCGCCCCCGCCGCAACGCCGCTAGCGCGGCGATCACCTGCTGCTCGGCATGAGCATCCAGCCCTTCGGTCGGTTCGTCGAGCAGCAGGAGCGGCGCGTTCTTGAGGATGGCGCGGGCGATGGCGATCCGCCGCGCCTGTCCGCCGGAGAGATTGCGCCCGCCCTCGCCGGCGATGGTCTCCAGCCCCTCGGGCATGGCCAGCACCTCGTCCAGCAGCGCGGCTTGGCGCAGGGCGGCGCGCAACTCATCCTCGGCGGCGTCAGGGCGGGCGATCAGCAGGTTCTCCCGGATGCTGGTGTTGAACAGATGCGCCCGCTGCGCGACCACGGCGCACAGGCCGCGCACGGTCTCGCCCGCCATGGTGCGGATTGGCACGCCGCCGATTTCCACAGCCCCGCCCTGGAAGTCCTGGAAGCGGAGCAGAACGTTGAGCAGGCTGGTCTTGCCCGCGCCCGAAGGGCCGACAATGCCGAGGCAGGCGCCTTCCGGCACGTCGAAGCTCAGCCCCGCCAGCACATTGGGGCGGTCCTCGCCATAGCGCAGCGTCAGGTCTCGCACCTGGATGCCGAAGTGGCGGGGGGCTGACGCTGGGTGCGGCGGATCGCTGACCGCCGGTTCGGCGTCCACGATCTCGAAGATCCGCCGCGCCGCCGCCTGGGTTTCGCCCAGGGCGCGGAACGCGGCGGGCAAGGGGCCGACCATGTCGAAACTCGCCAGCACCAGCAGGCCGAGCATGGCGAGGTCTGGGCCGCCGATCTGCCCGTTCGTGGTCAGCGGCAGGGCGAGTACCAGCACCAGCCACAGGCTGAGCTGGGCGGCCAAGCCCCCCAGGGCGGTGCCGGTGGCGCTAATGCCAGCCAGATGCCGCTGTGTGCCGAGCAGCGCATCGCCGGTTTCCTCGCAACGGGTCATCTGCCGGGTAAGCGCCCTATCCACCGTGAGTTCGGCGAAGCCGCGCGTGAGGTCGGTGATCTCGGCGCTCAACCGGCCGCGCAGGGCGACGGCCTTGGCTCCCGGGCGTTGGCCCAGGTGCTGCGTCAGCAGTGGCACGGCCACACCCGCCAGGGCCAGCCCGGCGAGATCCACCCAGGCCGCTTGCGGGCTGACCCAGGCCAGAAACGCCCCGAGCAGCGGCACGGCCAGCAGCGCCGCCGCCCCCGGCACCAGCACGCGCAGATAGAAGGTCTCCAGGCTGTCGATATCGGCGCGGAGGCGGCTCAGCAGGTCGCCGCTGCGGTAATGTTGCAGCCGCGCCGGGGCCAGCGGCTCCAGCTTGGTGTAGAACCACACGCGTAGCCGGGTGAGCAGGCGAAAGGTGGCATCATGCGTGACCAGCCGCTCCAGATACCGCCCCACGGTACGGATGATCGCCAAGCCCCGAATGGCGGCGGCGGGCGTAAAATACTCGATCATCGGCCCGCCATGCCCGGCCAGAGCCATGGCGGCGATGAACCAGCCCGAAAGCCCCAGCAGCGCGGTATTGGCTAGGCTCACCACGGCGCTCAGCCCGATTCCCGCCAGCCCCCAGCGCCATTCCCCGCGCAGCAGTTTCAGCAGGCGCAGCATCTCGTTCATGCCGCGCCTCCATAGGCGGCGAGCGCCGCCGCATAGGCCCCGGGCTTGGCGCGCAGTTCGGCGGGCGTGCCGGTTTCCACGATCCGCCCTCCGGCCAGAACCAGGATGCGGTCGGCATCGGCCACGCTCTCCAGCCTGTGGGCGATGACCAGCACCGCACACTCTCGCGCCTTGGCCGCCACGGCGCGGGTCACGGCGGCGGCGGTGGCGGCGTCCAGGCTGGCGTCGGCTTCATCCAGGATCAGCAGGTCCGCGTCCTTCAACAGAGCGCGGGCCAAAGCGAGGCGGCGGATCTCCCCGCCCGAAAGCCCCTGGCCATGCTCGCCGAGGAGACTGTCATAGCCTTGCGGCAGACGCTCGATGAAGCTGGCGGCCCCTGCGGTTTCGGCGGCGGCGCGCAGTTCGGCGGTGGTGGCGTCCGGTTTGGCAAGGCGGAGATTCTCCGCGATGCTGCCGTGGAAGATGGTCGGGGCCTGGGGCAGCCATGCCACGCGGGCGAACCAATCCCGCGGGTCGATGCCGCGCAGGTCCACGCCATCCACGTTGATGTACCCGGCCTCGGGCGCCGCCAGCCCCAGCAACAGCCGCGCCAGCGTGCTCTTACCGCCGCCGCTGGGGCCGATGAGCGCGACGCGCTCGCCCCGGTTCAGTGTTAGATCGATGCCGTGCAGAACCGTCTGGCCGGGGCGGTAGCTGAAATCCACGCCCTCCAGCCGGATGGAGCGGATGCGCGCGGCGGGCAGTTTTCCTTGGGCAACGGGGCGCGCGGGGGCAGGTGTTTCCAGCAGGGCCACAATCTGCTCGGCGGCGGCGATGGCCTCCATCCGCGCATGGTGCTGCGTGCCCATCGCCCGCAGCGGACGGTAGAATTCCGGGGCCAGCAGCAGCACGTAGAAGCCGGGGAGGAAGGCCATCTCGCCGTAATACAGCCGGAAGCCGATATAGACGGCGATCATGGCGATGGAGAGCGTGGCGAAGAACTCCAGCACCAGCGCTGAGAGAAACGCCACCCGCAGCACCGCCATCACGCTGTGGCGGTAGCTGTCCGACATGCGCTCGATGAGCCGTGCCTCCGTCCGGCTGGCATTGAAGAGTTTCAGCGTGGTCAGGCCCTCGATCACATCGAAGACATGCGCGCTCATGTAGGCGAGACGCCGCCATTGACGCTGGTTGAGCTGTTCCGCCCCCTTGCCGACGATGACCATGAACAGCGGGATCAGCGGCGCGCTGGCCAGCATGATGAGGCCGGAGACCCAGTCGGCGGGGAAGGCGAAGGCCAACAGCGCGGCGGGGATGAACATGGCCAGCGCCGCCTGCGGCAGATAGGCGCTGTAATATTGGTCGAGCTTGTCCAGCCCGTCGGTCAGCAAGGCGGTGAGTGCGCCGCTGGCTTGGCCTTGCACATAGCCCGGCCCCAGCGCCGCGAGCTTGGCGTGCAACTCCCGCCGCAACGTCTGCTTGGCTCCCGCAGAGGCGGCGAAGGCGAGACGCTCCGACGCCACCCCGGCCACGGCGCGGGCGGCGAAGACGCCGAGCAGCGCCCACAGCCAGGGCCAAGCGGCGGCAAGGCCGAGATGGCGCGTCACCACGCCATCGACGATCCTGGCCAGCGCCCAGGCTTGCGCCACCAGCAGCAGCCCGCCACAGCCCCCGGCCGCCACCGCGCCCAGCAATGCGGCGCGCACTGGCTTGGCCCGGCCGCGCAGCCAGGCATTGAGCCGCCTGGAGGCCGTGCGGGGCATTGGCGGAGCATGGGTGGCCATGGCGGACGGCCCTTAGTGGTAGGCGGCCAGGGCGGAGACCCGCGCCCGGAACACCCAGAGCTGATAAGAGTTGTACATCAGCATGATCGGGAAGAACCCGCCCATGGTCAGGGTGAAGGTGAAGAGCGACACCGCGGGGCTGGCGCCGGAATAGATTGTCCAGGTGCCGGGGATCAGCCAGGGATAGACCGTGGCCATCATCGCCGCGGCCATGATGGCCACGCCAAGATTGAGCCACAGGATCGCGGCCAGATCGCGGTCATGCGCCACGGCGCGGCGCATTTGCACCGCGGCGAACACCACCGCCAGCGGCACCAGAGCCCAGAGTGCTGCATCCGGCCCCAGCCATTTCTGCGCCGCCCAGGGGAACAGCTCGACGCTGGCCGCCAGCGTGATCACCACCGCCGCCAAGGCGAGGTAGAAGATGCTGTTGGTCCACGCCGCCGCTTGCTGGCGGATCGGCTCGGCTTTCTCGAACCGGGCGCGGATGAACAGCACCCCGGAGAGCGTCACCGCCACAACCGCCGCCACGCCGGTCCACAGGCTGAAGGGCGAGATGAAGCGCCACGCCCCGCCCACATAAGTGGGCACCGTGCCGGGCGTGTTGGTGAGCGGGAAGCCCTGCAGCACCGCGCCCACCGCCATGCCGCCGAAGAACGCGGTCGTCAGGCTGGAGACGCCGAACGCGATGTCGGAGAAACGCTGCCAGCGGGCCTCGGCCAGATGGCGGAATTCCAGCGCCACGGCGCGGGTGATCATGCCCCACAGCGCCAGCGCCAGCGGCACCATCAGATAGGGAAAAGCCGAGCCATAGACGAAGGGGAAGGTGCCGAACAGCACGCCGCCCGCCACGATCAGCCAGGTCTCATTGGCGTCCCACGTGCCCGCCATGGCGGACATGATCGCCCCGCGCTCATGCTCGCTGCGCACGAACAGGGAGAAGATGCCTGCGCCGAGATCGGCGCCGTCGAGCAGCACGTAGAGCAGCACGCTGAAATCCAGCGCGATCCACCAGGCGAAGGTGACGATGCTCTGAATTTGGGTCAAACCGTTCATGATGCAATTCCTTTCGGTATGACGGGGATCAGATGGGGCGGATGTAGGAGGGCAGGGCGTCCGGGTCGTGGCTGGGGGCTTCCAGCTCGCCCAGATGCTGATGGCCATCCGCCGCCACGGGGCTGGCAAGGTCAGGCCCCATGCGTATCACCTTGGCCAGGAAGTACCAGACGCTGGCCCAGACCACGGTCTCGAACGCCATGTACCCCGCCAGCCAGAGGGCGGCTTCCAGCACGCTCATGTGGCTGACGCCGTCCTCGGTGCGCATCAGCCCGTACACCACCCAGGGCTGACGGCAGATCTCGCGCACCCACCAACCGCACCAGACGGAGATGTAAGGCAGGAACCCAGCAGCGATGGTTGCGCGCAGGAACCAGCGGTGACGGCTGACGCGCTCGGCGCTGAGGCGTCCGCGCAGGGCCAGCCATGCGCCCCAGAAGCCCAGCAGCACCAGCGCCCCGCCAGCGGCGACCATCACGCGGAAGCTGTAGAAGGGGATCAGCACCGGCGGGCGGTCTTGCGCCGGGATGTCATCCAGCCCGGTGACCTTGCCGTTCCACGTATGGGTCTCGATCAGGCTCAGCGCGTGCGGGATGGCGATTGACCAGGCGAAATCATCGCCCGCCGCGTTGGGCCAGCCGATCACCTGCCAGGAGGTATCCACCGAACCGTCCGGGTTGTAGGTGTGGTAATGCCCCTCCATGGCGGCGAGGGCGGCAGCCTGATCATCGGCCACCACGCGGCCCAGCCCGTCGCCCAGATAGACCTGCAACGGCGCCACCACGGCCAGCGCCAAAATCGAGGGCTTGAGCGCGCGCTGGAATAGCGCAACATGTTGTCCCTTCAGGATGAACCAGGCCGAGACGGCGGCGGTGAAGCAAAGGGCGAGTTCGAACGCCGCGAGCAGCATGTGCGGGAAGCCGAACAGCACATCCGGGTTCAGTAGCGCAGCGCCCCAATCCACCACCTGGAAGAAGCCATCTTTGAGCACCACGCCGGCGGGGGTTTGCATCCAGGAATTGGCGTCCAGGATCCACATGGCCGAAAGCGTGGAGGAAAGTGCGACGTTGAAGGTGGCGAAGAGGTGCATCTTGCGGCTGATCTTGCCCCAGCCGAAGATCATCAGCCCGATGAACCCGGCCTCGTACATGAAGGCGGTGATCGTTTCATAGCCAAGCACCTGGCCGAAAAACGGCCCCGCCGCCTGCGAGAACGGGCCGTAGAGAATGCCGAACGCCATTTCCATGGTGATGCCGGTGGCGACACCAGCGGCGAAATTGACGATGAACAATTTTTCGAAGAAGCGCACCAGACGGTACCAGTGCTCATCGTTGCTGCGCACCCAGCGCCATTCGGCAAGGAACAAGAGTGCCGCAAGCCCGATGGTAAGCGGCGGGTAGAGGATATGCATGGAGGTGATCCAGGCAAAATCCAGCCGTGACAGGAACACGGCGAGCGCGGTGGTCTGCATTATTAACACTCCGTTGTATTAAATAACGGTCGCGCGTATGCATCCGCACAGGCGGGCCGTTACCTCACGAAAACCTTGGTTCAGCCCGTTGGGCTAGAATTCAGGCTCCATATCGTCTCCGGGCGGCGCGGTCTCCGCGCGGCGGCGCGCGTTGCGGCCCAGAATGGGCAGGCGGTTCTTGAGTTCGAGCAGGCTGACCACCCGGCTGCCGAGCTTGAGCAACTGGATAAGCTCCTTGGTCTCGAGCTTGCTCACCTCATCTGCCCAGCCGACCAGCAATTCGATCAGGTCGTGCATCTCCTGCAGCTTATGCTGGGCGAGTTTGTCGCTCTCGCTGGCGGGCTGGGCCACGAGCAGGTCGCGCAGCACCGAGAGCGTGGGGTCCACTTCGCGGCGGCGGCGTTGTTCGGCCAGGGTGCGCACGATCTCCCAGATATCGTCGGGCGTCGAGAAATGCTCGCGCCGGTCGCCCGGCAGATGTTGCAGCCGGACCAGCCGCCAGGATTGCAGCTCCTTCAGCCCCATCGAGACGTTCGACCGCGAGAAGCCGAGCTTCTGCGCAATCTCATCGGCCGGCAGGGGATGTTCCGAAATATAGAGCAGCGCGTAAATCTGCCCCACGGTGCGGTTGATACCCCAGCGGCTGCCCATCTCGCCGAAATGAAGCACGAAGGCTTCAGTAAGCGGTGACAACTCCATTTCTGTTCTTTCAGTTTTTTCTGAAATAACTGGTATTGCTAAATCGGCGTCTCAGCAAGCGATGAGACTGCATGGCAATTTCAGGCGCGTATGAGCTCACTGCATGGCTGGAGGAGCGGGGGCTGCCGTGAGGCGCCTATTGGTGGGGATGTATTCCCAGTTTCGGTTTTGCCTCGCGTCTCGCGCACCAACGGTTCTGTTCCGCGCCTTCCGTAATTCTCCAGGCAGATTGGCCGGACGCTGGGCAAGGGGCTCGCCCAGACTCTCCGCGTGGCGCGTTTTGTGGCATATATGGCTCATGACCGCGCAGGACAGCTCCGCCACCGTCGCTCCGCAAGGCTTATCTGCCGAGGGGGCGCAGCGGCTATTCGCCGAGTACGGCCCGAATGAGGTGGTTGAGCCGAAGCTCCATCCGCTCGCGGTGTTTCTACGTAGTTTCTGGGCGCCGGTTCCTTGGATGCTAGAGGCCGCGGTGCTGCTGCAAGCCCTGAACGGCGAAGGGTTGGAAGCAGCGGTGATTGCCGGATTGCTGCTGTTCAACGCCGTGCTCTCCTATGTGCAGGGCGCGAGGGCGGAGACAGCGCTGGCCGCACTGAAATCCCGTTTGGCGCTGAGTGCCGCGGTCCGGCGCGACGGGGCCTGGACCGTGTTGCCGGCACGGGAGATCGTGCCTGGCGATCTAGTGAAGCTGTCGCTGGGGGCAATCGTGCCGGCCGATGTGCGGCTGGTCGCGGGCAGCGTGTTGCTGGATCAGTCCATGATCACCGGGGAGTCGCTGCCGGTGGAGGCGAGTGCCGGGGCGCAAACCTATGCTGGGGCGATGGTCCGCCGGGGCGAGGCGGAGGCGCTGGTGGTGGCCACCGGTGCTCGCACTTATTCCGGCCGTGCGGCAGAGTTGGTGCACATCGCGCGTGGCCCCAGCGCCGAGCAGGCGGCGATCCTGCGCGTAGTACGCAACCTCGCGGTGTTCAACGGCTTCATCCTGCTGCTGATGATCGCCTATGCGCGGGCACATGCAATGCCGGTTAGTCATTTGGTCGCGCTCACGCTCACCGTTATCCTCGCCTCGGTGCCGGTGGCGCTGCCCGCCACCTTCACCCTGGCCACCGCGCTTGGGGCGCAGCGCCTAGTCAGGCGCGGCGTGCTGCCCACCCGCCTGTCCGCTGTGCATGAGGCCGCGGCGATGGATGTGCTGTGCGCCGACAAAACCGGTACGCTGACGCAGAACCGGTTGCAGGTCAGCGCGGTGCGTAGCTTTGGCGAGGTCAGCGAGGCCGACGTTCTGGCCTTGGCCGCCAGCGCCAGCAGCGACGGCGGCAAGGACGCGGTGGATGCCGCGGTGCGCGGTGCGGCGGCCAAACGCGGCGTGACTGTGCCGCCCGTAGGGCGTTTCATGCCGTTTGACCCAGCCCGGAAAGCTTCCGAAGCTGTGGTGATGCGGGAGGGGGAGGAATATCGGGTGCTGAAAGGCGCTTACGCCGCACTCGCCGCCCTGGCTGAGACGCCGGCAGAAGCTGAGGGCATGGTTGATGTCCTCGCCGCCCAGGGTAACCGCGTGCTGGCTGTGGCGTATGGCCAAGGGGAGCATCTGCGCGTGGTGGGGCTGGTAGCGCTGAGCGATACCCCGCGCACCGATGCCGCGCCGTTGATCGCGGAACTGGCCGGGTTGGGGGTGACGACGGTGATGGTGACCGGAGATGCCGCAGCCACGGCGCGGACGATTGCCCGGAGTGTCGGCATTGAAGGCGCAGTTTGCCCCGCCGGGCGCGTTCCCGACCAGGTAACGCCCGGCGATTACGCGGTATTCGCGGGCGTGTTTCCCGAGGACAAGTTCCACCTCGTCAAAGCCTTCCAGAAAGGCGGGCATACAGTCGGCATGTGCGGTGACGGCGCTAATGACGCTCCGGCTCTGCGGCAGGCGCAGATCGGGATTGCCGTAGCCTCGGCCACCGATGTGGCGAAATTGGCCGCGGGGCTTGTGTTAACCGAGCCGGGGCTGGGTGGGGTTGTGACTGCGATCCACGAGGGCAGGGCGACTTTTCAGCGGATACTGACCTACACGATGAACGCGCTGCTGCGGAAGGTCGAGCTGGTGCTGTTCATCGCGGCGGGGCTGGTGATAACCGGCCATGCCATACTGACGCCGATGCTGATGGTGCTGCTGCTGGTGGTGAATGACTTTCTCACCATGTCACTTACCACCGATTACGCGCGGCCTTCGGCCAAGCCGGATGTTTGGCGGATTGGCCCGTTCACCATGGCTGCGGTGCTGCTTGGGCTGGCCAAGCTGGTTTTCCTCATCGGCGGGCTGGCCTACGGTTGTTTTGTTCTGCGGCTGGATATCGGGCAGCTGCGCACGCTCTCTTTCTTCATCATGGTTATCGACGCACAGATCACGGTTTACACCCTGCGCGAACGGCGCCGGATGTGGTCGTCCCGTCCGGGAACCTGGGTGCTGGCCTCCAGTGTGCTCGACATCGGCATCGGCGCTGTGGTCTCGCTCAGCGGCTGGCTGACCCCGCCGCTGCATGTAGCTGTGCTGTTGGATATCGCCGGTGCAGCAGTGTTGTTCGCCGTCCTGTTCGATACACTGAAAGCTCGGCTCTTCAGCTTGCTGCGGATGTACTAAGCGGTACCGACGGAGCTTCAGCATGATATTGTCGGCGAAACCGCAGGTTATTCGATGAGAATATTGTGGTTCTTCTACAATCTCTCGTGGCTTTGAAACTCATTAAGTGAATACCATTGCCACTTAGTTGTCTGATGGACGCTGGGCGGCTCATAGTTGCTTTAAATCCATATTTCCATCAATATGGAAATATGGAGAAGCCTGACATCATCGCCGCGTTGACTGCTCTCGCCCAGGAGACCCGGCTCGACATCTTCCGCCTGCTCGTACAGGCCGCGCCGGAGGGGGTGCCCGCTGGCCAGATCGGTGAGCGGCTTGGGCTGCCATCGGCGACAC
>DAIDJU010000042.1 GCA_027451225.1 Acidocella sp.
GTCTATGCCGATTGGGGCATGCAGAACCGCACCGTGGGCATCCGCGTTTCCGCCCCCGGCCGCGTGGAATACCGCGCCGTGGACAGCCTGGTGAACCCGTACCTCATGGGCGGCGCGCTGCTGCGCACCTTCGATGACGGCCTGACCAACCAGCGCGACCCCGGCCAGCCGGAACAGCGCAACATCTACGAGGCGATGGAAGCCGGCAAGCAGGTGAAGCGCCTGCCGACCGATCTCGGTGCCGCGCTGACCGCGTTGGAGGAGGATAAGGTGGTGATGAGCGCGCTGCCGGGCGACATGGCGCGCGTCTACATGGAGCTGAAGCGCGATGAATGGGAGCGCTTCATCTCCACCGTCACCGAGTGGGACTTCAACCGCTACCTGGAAATGATCCCGTAATATTCCCCCTTGCGCCGGGGCGGTGAAAGCTGCCCCGGCCCGTATCGATAAGGACGGACAGATGAGTGTCACATTGGAAGCCGATTTCCTCAACGTCGCCGACCCGGCGTTTTCCATCCGCTCGCAGGCGGTGCGCGATGCGCGTGAGCGCAACTGGTACGCCCGCACATCTTACGGCTTGGCCATTCTGCGCTATGCCGAGGTGAACGCGCTGATCAAGGACCCGCGCCTGCGCCAGGGCAGCTACGCTTGGCCCGCGCATAACGGCGTGACGGACGGCGCCTTCAAGCTCTGGTGGGACAATATATTGCTCAACAAGGAGGGCGCCGATCACGTCCGCCTGCGCAAGCTCATCATGGCCGCCTTCACGCCCAAACTGCTCAAGAACCTCACCCCGCGCTTCGACGCACTGGCCAACGAACTGCTCGACGGCTTCATCGATGAAGGCCGTTGCGAATTCATGGGCGATTTCTCCGAGCCCTACGCCACCCGCGTGATCTGCCTGCTGCTCGGCACGCGCGAGGCCGATTGGCGCATGATCGCCGATTGGGCGACGCAGATGGGCATGGCGCTGGGCGTGAACTACAAGCGCGACCAGAAGATCGTGGATGCGGCGACGGAATCTCTGTTCGCGTATTCACGCGAGCTGATCCGCGAGCGCCGCGCCAATCCGGGCGAGGACTTCCTCACCCAGCTCGTCCAGGCTTCCGACAATGACGGCGCGCTGAGCGATGCCGAATTGCTGGATATCATCGTGCTGGCGATCTTCGGCGGCATCGACACCACCCGCAACCAGCTCGGCCTTGGCGTGCAGACGTTCATCGACCACCCGGACCAGTGGGAATTACTGGCCAAGCAGCCGGATCTTTCCGCCCAGGCCGTGGAGGAGGTGATGCGCGTGCGCCCCACCGTCACCTGGGTCACGCGCGAGGCGATGGAGGATTTCGAGTTCCAGGGCCTGGACATCAAGGCCGGCACCACGGTGCATCTGTTCTCGGAATCCGCAGGCTCCGACCCGCGCATGGTCGAGAATCCTGGCTTCGACATCGCCGCCCGCCGCCCGCTGCATTTTGGCTTCGGCATGGGCGGGCATCACTGCCTGGGCCATGCCGTGGCGCGGTCCGATATGGCGGTGGTGCTGCGCGTCTGGCCCGCGCGGGTGACCGCCCTGGCCAATGACGGGCCGGGCCAATGGCTGCCCGATAGCGGCAATACCGGTCCGCTCTCGCTGCCCATCACGTTCCAGCGCCGGGGAGGCGTGGCATGACCGCCAAGCCCCGCCTCGCCTATATCGCGCAATTCGCGCATCCCGGCTCCTACGACAAATCCAAATGGGTGCGCGTGCTGGGCGGCGATGATGAGACCATCGGCTTCAAGGCGCTGCTGGAGTCCTCAGGGCTGGCCGATGCGTTCGAGTATGTCGGCGTCTCCGCGCATGAGGGCGAGGACATCTCGCTCGATTACGACGTGGCCGTGCTCGGTGGCAGCTTCGCCTCGGTGCATGACGACTATCCCTGGCAGCGCGAGATCCAGAAATGGCTCACCGCCTGGCGGCGCACAGGCAAGCCGTTGATGGGCATTTGCGGCGGGCATCAGCAGATGTCCGTGGTGCTCGGCGGGCATGTGGGCAAGCGCCCCAAGGGGCCGGTGGTGGGCAGCCTGCCCGTTACCCGCACCGAGGCCGGGCGCGGCCACTTCCTGTTCCGGGGCTTTACCGATGAATCGCCGTTCTTCTTCGGCAATTTCGACCATGTGGACCTCGTCCCGCCCGGCGCGGTGACGTTGGCCTCGCGCCACGGCCTGCCGCACGCGGCGCTGGACCATGGCGGCGACTGGGTCTCGGTGCAGTTCCACCCGGAGACGACCTGCGACCGCATGGCGACATGCTGGGCTGAGCTCGACCCCGAGCAGTCCCGCCGCTACAGCTTCATCCCCGATTGCCAGGG
>DAIDJU010000043.1 GCA_027451225.1 Acidocella sp.
GAGGAAATGCACCCCCTCCAGCATCTGGTCCACGGTAAGCACCAGCTCCCGCCCCGGCGGTGGGGCAAGCACGGCCGCATCATCCTTCAGCCCCAGCCCCGCCTCTCCCGCCAATGGCGCGAAATACCGCGCGATGCGGGAGAACTCGTCGGGCATCAGCTCGCCTGGGGGAATTCCGCCGGGCGCAGCAGATGCGCCAGCCGGTCCAGCACGCCGTTGAGCATGCGCGGCTCGTCGCCCGAAAAGAAGCCGTGGGCGACGTCCATGTACTCGTTGATGACGACCTTGGCGGGCGGGCCGTCATTCATCCACAGCTCGGCCCCGCCGGCGCGCAGGGCCGCGCGCAGCACAGGGTCCAGCCGGTTCATCGGCCAGCTTTCCGGCAAGGCGTTGGCGATCATGCCGTCAACTTTGTCCTGCGCCTCGGTGGCGGTGCGGACGATGCGCGCGAAGAGCGGCACGTCGGCGGCGGGGATGCGCCCCTCCTCCACCCCGCCGCTGCCCGGCGGGTCGCCGATGCGGTGGCGAACGAACTGATCGATCACGGTCTCGCTGCTCTGCCCGGCATGTTCGGCCTGATACAGCGCCTGCACGGCGGCGACGCGCGCCAGGGTACGAGGACGCGCGCTCATGCCGCCAACTCCCGCTTGAGGACGATCTGCTTGAGGCAGGCCACAGCCGCCTCGGCCCCTTTGTTGGAGCCGGTCTCATGGCTGCGGGCCAGGGCTTGGTGCAGCGTGTCCACGGTAAGCAGCGCGGTGCCCACGCAGAGCGTGCTGGCGGTGGCGACGCTCAGGATGGACTCCATGGAGGAAGCGCAGATGAACTCGTAATGGTCCGTCTCGCCGCGCACCACGCAGCCGAGCAGGACGTAGCCGTCGAATTTCTGGCCCGAGGCGGCGGCGATGGCCAGCGCCTGCGCCAACTCGTAAGCACCACCGACTTCCACCACGCGCACCGAGGCCGAAACCTGGGCGAAGATGGCGTTGGCGGCGTTCAGCATGCCGTCCACCACCTGGCGGTAATAGGGGGCGGCGATAACCAGGATGCGCGGCGCGGGGCCGGGCACGGCGGGGGCGATGGCGTCCGGCGCGTCGGCGGTGCTCATGCCTCACCCCCGATCTGGCGCTGCTCGACCACGTTCAGCCCGTAGCCCTCCAGCCCCACGATGTGGCGCTTATGGTTGGAGAGCAGGATCATGTTCTTGACGCCCAGATCCAGCAGAATCTGCGCGCCGATGCCGTATTCGCGCAGGCCGGTGACGGGCGGCGCGCCCTCCACCAGGGCACGGATGCCGGCCGACATCGCCGCCTTGCGCTGCTCGCGCACGATCACCACCACGCCGCGCCCGGCCTCGGCGATCTGCGCCATCGCGCCGTGCAGGGCATTGAGATGCCCGCCGCCCAGCACGTCGGCGATGAGGTCCATGCCGTGCATGCGCACCAGAACAGGCTCGCCGCTCGAAATATCGCCCTTGATAAGCGCCAGATGCTCCAGCCCGTCCACCTTGTTCTCAAAGGCGATGGTCTTCCAGACCTGCCCGTCAGCCGCGGTGAGGTTGCCCTGCTCCACGCGCTTGACCAGCCGCTCATTGGTGCGGCGATAGGCGATGAGGTCGGCGATGGTGCCGAGCTTGAGGTTATGGCGCTGGGCGAAGGCCACGAGGTCCGGCAGGCGGGACATGGTGCCGTCGTCGTTGATGATCTCGCAGATCACGCCGGCGGGGATCAGCCCGGCCAGACGGGCGATGTCCACCGAGGCTTCCGTGTGCCCGGCGCGGACGAGCGTGCCGCCCTCCCGCGCCATCAGCGGGAAGATATGGCCGGGGGAGACGATGTCGTTGCGGCCCATCTCGGGGTTGATCGCCACGGCGATGGTGCGGGCGCGGTCAGCCGCCGAGATGCCGGTGCTCACACCTTCCTTGGCCTCGATGGAGACGGTGAAGGCGGTTTCGTGGCGGGTGCCGTTGGCCTGGGTCATCAGCGGCAGGCCCAGGGTCTCGCAGCGCGACTTGGTCATGGCCAGGCAAACCAGCCCGCGCGCATGCTTGATCATGAAATTGATCGCATCCGGGGTGGCGAACTGCGCGGGGATGACGAGGTCGCCCTCGTTCTCGCGGTCCTCGTCATCCACCAGGATGAAGATGCGCCCAGCCCGCGCTTCCTCGATGATCTCGGAAGCCGGGGAAATGTAGTCTTGCAGGGAAGAAGTCTTGAGGCCTTGCATTACGCGTCCTTGAAACTGAGCTGACGGGCGACATAGCGCGCCAGCATGTCGATTTCCACATTCACCGCATCTCCTACCTGCAAGGTGTGGAAATTAGTGTGGGCGGCGGTGTGGGGAATGATATTGATGCCGAAGGTCAGGCCTTCAACCTCGTTGACCGTGAGGGACACGCCGTTGATGGCGATGCTGCCCTTGGGCGCGACATAAGGGGCCAGCTCCGGCGGCAGGCGGAACACCCAGCGCGTGGAGCCGTTCTCCGACGTGGCGGAGACGATTTCGGCCAGACCGTCGACATGGCCGGAGACCAGATGGCCGCCAATCTCGTCGCCCAGGCGCAGCGAGCCCTCGAGGTTGATCTTGGCCCCGGGCTTCCAGGCGCTCAGCGTGGTCTTCGAGAGGGTCTCGGCCGAAACCTCGACGGCGAACCAGTCATCGCCGGCTTCGACGACGGTGAGGCACACCCCCGAGCAAGCAATGGACGCGCCCAGCGCCTTGTCTGCGCCAGTCCAGGCCGCGTTGTCCGGCGTGGCGATGACGAAACGGGCATCCTTGCCGTTACCCAGGGGCTGAACGTCGCGCACGGTGCCGATGCCGGTGATTAATCCGGTGAACATTCAGACGACCTTCCTGAAATTGGTGAGCACGTCCTCCCCCCATTGCTGGCGGGAAGCGGCGCGGAAACGGGGCATGTCCTCAAGCTTCGTGATGCCGAAAGCCTGAGCGGCGGGCCAGCCATCGCCGCCCATCACGGCGGGGGCGTGGAACCAGGAAAGCCGGTCCACCACCCGCGCGCGGAGCAGGCTGGAGGCGATGGACGCCCCGCCCTCGACCATCACACGGGTAAGGCCGTGCTTGGCCAAAGCCTGCACGCCGGCGACGATATCCACCCCGATGCTGCTGGGAGGCAGTTCGATCAGCTTTACCCCGGCACTTTCCAGCGCTTTGGCGCGCAACTTGTCCGCGCCGTTGCGGTGTAAAATCCAGAGCGGATTCTGCGCCGCGCCGCGCACCAGCTTGGAGAGCAGCGGCGTGCGCAGATGGCTGTCCACCACCACGCGCACCAGGGGCGCGCCACGAAAGCCGTCCAGCCGGCAGGTCAGATCCGGGTCGTCGGCCAGCACTGTGCCGATGCCAGCCAGCACGGCATCGTGCCGGCCGCGCATGGCGTGGACCGCGCGGCGCGCCTCGGGGCTGGTGATCCATTGCGATTCGCCCTTGGCGGTGGCGATTCGGCCATCCAGCGTCGTGGCGAGTTTCAGGCGGATAAGCGGCCGCCCCTGGCGCTGCACCAGGGTGAAGCCCTCCGTAACCGCCTCAGCCTCGGCACGCAGCACGCCCTCGGTTACCTCAACCCCAGCCGCACGCAGCCGGGCGATGCCGCTGCCATTCACCTTGGGGTGAGGGTCGGTGGCGCCGACGACCACGCGCCTGACCCCGGCGGCGATCAGCGCCTCGGTACAAGCGCCTGATTTTCCGGCAAAGCTGCACGGCTCCAGCGTAACATAGGCGGTTGCGCCCCGTGCGGCCTCGCCCGCCGCGTTCAGGGCCACAACCTCGGCATGGGGCCGCCCGCCGGGAGCGGTGGTGCCGCGCCCGACGACCCGGCCATCCTTGACGATGACGCAGCCAACCGAGGGGTTGGGGGCTGTCTGCCCCAGCCCGCGCCGGGCCAGGGCCAGGGCGGCGTGCATGTGCGTCGCGTCAGTCATCGCCATGCTTCTCCGTGGCCAGGGGCGCGCCGTCCATGCCGCCGAGGAACTCCTCGAAATCGCGGGCCTCGCGGAAGTCGCGGTAAACCGAGGCGAAACGGACATAGGCCACGGCGTCCACGGCCTTGAGCGCGTCCATCACCGCTTCGCCGATCTGGTCGCTCTTGATCTCGCTATCGCCGCTGGCCTCGAGCTTGCGCACGATGCCGTTGACGATGCGCTCCTGCCGCTCCTCGTCCACCGGGCGCTTGTTCAGCGCCACACGGATGGAGCGGGCGAGTTTGTCACGGTCGAAGGCGACGCGGCGGCCATCGGCCTTGAGCACGACCAGCTCGCGCAGCTGCACCCGTTCCACGGTGGTGAAACGCTGCCCGCAAGCGGCGCAGAACCGGCGGCGGCGGATGGCGCTGCCGTCATCCGTTGGCCGGCTGTCTTTTACCTGCGTATCGGATTCACCGCAGAACGGGCAGCGCATGCCGGATTTACCGGTAGATGGGGAAACGGGCACAGAGCGCCTTGACCCGCGCGCCCACAGCCGCTTCCGCCTGTTCGTTGGCGCCGTCGTTGGACTTGGCCAGACCGTCCAGCACCTCGCCGATCATCAGGCCGATCTCCTTGAACTCGGCCTCGGCGAAGCCGCGCGTGGTGGCGGCCGGGGTGCCGAGGCGGATGCCGGAGGTGATGGCGGGCTTGGCCGGGTCGAACGGGATGGCGTTCTTGTTGGCGGTGATATGCGCGCGCTCCAGAGACGCCTCGGCGGCCTTGCCGGTGGTGTTCTTGGGGCGCAGGTCAACCAGCATCAAATGGCTGTCCGTACCGCCGGTGACGATGGCGAGGCCTTGCTCCACCAGCGTGGCGGCCAGGGTCTTGGCGTTGGCCACCACCTGCTTCTGATAGGTGGCGAATTCGGGCGTCAGCGCCTCGCCGAAGGCCACGGCCTTGCCGGCGATGACATGCATCAGCGGGCCGCCCTGCAGGCCGGGGAAGGTCGCGGAGTTGATCTTCTTGGCGATCTCCTCGTGGTTCGTCAGCACCATGCCGCCGCGGGGGCCGCGCAGGGTCTTGTGCGTGGTGGTGGTGACGACATGGGCGTGCGGCAGCGGGTTGGGGTAGATGCCCGCCGCGACCAGACCGGCGAAATGCGCCATGTCCACCATGAAATACGCGCCAACCTCATCGGCGATGGCGCGGAAGCGCGCGAAGTCGATGAAGCGGGGATAGGCGGAGCCGCCGGCGATGATCAGCTTGGGCTTGTGCTCGCGGGCCAGGCGCTCCAGCTCTTCGTAATCCAGCAGGCCGTCCTCGCGGCGCACGCCGTACTGCACGGCGTTGAACCACTTGCCGGACATGTTGGGCGCGGCGCCATGGGTGAGATGCCCGCCAGCGGCCAGGGACATCCCCAGAATGGTGTCGCCCGGCTGGATGAGGGCCAGGAACACCGACTGGTTGGCCTGCGAGCCGGAATTGGCCTGCACATTGGCGAAACCGGCGCTGAAGATCTTCTTGGCGCGCTCGATGGCCAGGGTCTCCACCTCGTCCGAGGGGCCGCAGCCGCCGTAATAGCGCTTGCCGGGATAGCCCTCGGCATATTTGTTGGTGAACACGGAGCCTTGCGCCTGCAGCACGGCGGCGGAGACGATGTTCTCGGAGGCGATCAGCTCGATGCCGTCCTGCTCACGCACCAGCTCACGACCGATGATCGCAGAGATCTCGGGGTCGGTCTGGTCGAGCGGGGCGGAGAAAAAGCGCGAGAGGGTCTGCGTCATGGCGTGTTTTCCGTGGTCTGGTTGATCTTGGCGAGGCGGCGTTCGTGGCGGCCGCCCTCGAATTTGGTGGTGAGGAACGTGTTGAGGATGTCGAGCGCCACTTCCTCGCCGGTGATGCGCGCGCCGAGGGCGAGCACGTTGGCGTCGTTATGCTGGCGGGTGAGGCGCGCGGTGGTGACATCGTGCACCAGGGCGCAGCGGATGGCCGGGTTGCGGTTAGCCGCGATGCTCATGCCGATGCCGGTGCCGCAGACGAGAATGCCAAAATCGGCGCGCTTTTCCACCACCGCGCCGCAGACGGCGTGGGCGAAATCGGGGTAGTCGACGCTCTCCTGGCCGTCAGTGCCGTAATCCAGCAACTGATGACCGGCCTCGGCCAGCACGACGGCCAGCCGCTTTTTCAGGTTCACGCCACCATGGTCGGCCCCCAGGGCCACGATCAAAGAACGAGTCATGCGCCCCCTTAACACGCGGGGGGGCGCGAGGAAACAACGGAGCTTAACCAACAGCGCTTCGTGAGACCTGTGGTGCATTTTCCCTGAATGAGAGGCGCCTCCAGCCGTAATACAGCGCCAGCAGCACAAGCGGCGGGGCGAAGCTCGGCAATCCCGCCAGCGTGGCGTAGATGGCAAGGCCTGGAGTAGCCCATAACAGAAACAGTGAGACCAGCTCGCCACGGCGGAAGCCTTGCACAAGCCCCTCCCGAACCAGGAACGCAACGCCGAGGGCGGTGGGAATCATGTCGTAAAACCAAATATAGGGGGTGGCGAGCACCACAAGCAGCAAAACGAGAATATCCCGCTGGGGCCTTGGCAGCGATCGGGCGCGGCCCAACCGCCACGTGAAAATAGCCCCCCGAAGGTGGCCATGAGTTGCAGAGCCTGCGCGATACCAGCGCCAAAGCCCATCTGCTGGACAAAGCTGAAGATGCTCATGATCTCGGCGCGCGGGCCATGATGCACCCGGGCTGTGAGCTGCAGGGCCACCTGTTCCATGAACGGCATCACCTGGCTGATGAACATGCTCCAGCTATGCCACGTGAATATCCATGCGCTGAGCAGAACAAGCACGCCCCCGGTAAGCGCCGCGCTGAGGATGCTGCACCAACAGCCCCCGGCTACAAGATAAATGGACAGCAGCAGGCCCAGTTGTGGCTTCATCGTCACGAGCCCGATGAAAACTCCCGACAGCCAAGGACGCCGCTCCCGCAAGAACAATCCACCGATGAGCAGCGCGGCGAACAGCGCTCCATTCTGGCCATCGCGAAGATTGGCCAGGGAGGCCGGGCTCAGCAGGACAGCCAGCGAAAACAGCCAGCCAAAACCGCTGGCGCGCAGGGCCGCCAAAAGGCAGAGGCTGGAAAAAACTTCGAAACTCAGTACGGCGGCGATGGGAGGCAACAGGCCGAACGGCAACACAAAAAGAAGGAAAGACGGGGGGTAGGACCAGGCATGGCGGTCGCCGCCGAAATGGGTGTAAAACCAGGAACCGTACGCCCATGGGTCGAACAGGGTAGACAGCATGTGGGCGAAAAAAAGATGCGGCCCGCACCATAAATTCAGTCCATCTTGCAGGAATGCCGCAAGATCCCCCCGAAGGCCAGCGGCAACGCCAGACGCAATCAGAACAAGAGGCGGAACCGCGCATAAAACAGCCGCGACGATAATCCGCTCTCTTAGTTGCCTAAGGGGGGCCCCTGATGCTGGTGAGCTCATCTCTGGCACTCACACCTAGCCCAGAAACACCCCGCCGATGCCGCCCAATACACCAAAAGCGCAGGTAATGGCGCAAATGGCGAAGACCACCCACATGTACCAACCCTTGAGCTTTTGGGCCTCGGGCAGCGTGACCATGGCGAGGCGCACGAGGAAGCCCAGCACCACCGGCAGCAGCAGCGCGTTCATCACCTGCACGCCGATATTCAGGCTGACGAGGTTGGGCACCAGCCCCACCGCCAGCGCGCCGCCGATGACACAGACCGCATACACGCCATAAAACCACTTGGCCTTGAGCGGATGATATTCCAGCGAGCGGCGATAGCCCGCGACCTCACCCAACCCCCAGGCCAAAGCCAGCGAGGCGACGATAGCCGCCACCAGCCCAGCCCCCAGCACGCCGAAGGCGAACACCACCTGGCCGAATTCCTGGCCGAGATAGGGCGTCATGGCGAGGCTCATCTGGCCGACGGTGGCGAGTGCGGCGCCCGGCGTGTGCGGGCGGATGGCGGCGGCGGCGGCGATCAGCACGGCGGCCATCACCAGCTGGGTGACGACGGCGCCGACGCCCGTATCCCAGCGCGCGGCGGAAAAATGCTCAGGCCCCAGGCGCTTATCGGCCACGGCGGATTGCTGGTAGAACACCATCCACGGCATGATCACCGCGCCAATATTGGCGGCGACAAGATACTCGTAACTGGCGTTGAACACCGGCGGGTGCAGAGCTTCGGCGTGCATCTGGGCGAAGTCTGGGTGCGCGGCCCAGGCGACGAAGAAGAACGCCAGCTCGAACAGCCCCACCGCGATGGCCACACGCTCAACGCGCCGGTAGGAGCCGGTGACGACGATGCCCAGCAGCGCCGCAGCCGCCAAAGGCAGCGAGACGTAATGCGGGATGCCGAACAGATCCCCCACCCCGGCGACGCCGGAAAACTCGGTGAGCAGCGCGCCGATGGTGGCCACCGCCAGCCCCGAAGCCGAGAACCAGGCCCAGCCGGGGCCGAAGGCCTCGCGGATCAGCTCGCCATGGCCCTTGCCGGTGAAAATGCCGAGGCGGACGGTGAGCTCCTGCACCACGTACAACACAGGCATGAGGATGAATTGGGGCAGCAGCAGCTTGTAGCCCCACTGCACGCCGCTCTGCCCGGCGGTGATGATGGAGCCGACATCGGTATCAGCCAGCATGACCACGAGGCCGGGGCCGAATACGGCCGCGAGCATGGCCCAGCCCGGCAATGCGCGGCGCGGGGCGGTTTGCGGGTTGGTTACGCCTGACATCTTGCCGGAGCCCGCCCCCTGATCCTGTGATTGCAATTCAGTCTCGCTCTTCTAGCCTGCGAATAGTTTTCAATAGCCGATCCGAGCCGTTCATTGATCTGGATCAAGGCGGGGCATATTCCCGACTCTTTTAGCAACTGAAAATTATTCTCAATTAGTAACGCCAGCTAACGCCGGGCGGTTTGGGCTGTCAACCGCCTCGCGCACCGGGCGGAACCGGGGTAGGATGCGCGCATGACACTGCAAAGCTTTCCCCTCACCCGCCTGCGCCGCAACCGCTTCGATGACGCCACACGCCGCCTGGTGGCCGAGAACCGTTTGTCGGTCGATGATCTGATCTGGCCGATCTTCATCCGCGAGGGCGGCGGCGAGCCGACCGAAATCTCCGCCATGCCGGGCGTGTTCCGCGCGGGGCTGGATGGCTTGGCCAAGCATGTGGAGGAAGCCGCCAAGCTCGGCATCCCGGCCCTGGCGCTGTTCCCCGCCACGCCCGCCGAGAAGAAAAACGCGCAGGGCACCGAGGCGCTGAACCCCGAGAACCTGATGTGCCAAGCCGCGCGGCTGCTCAAGCGCGAATTCCCGCAAATGGCGCTGGTGGGCGATGTGGCGCTCGACCCCTATACCGACCACGGTCATGACGGCATTCTGGTGGATGGCTACGTCGCCAACGATGAGAGCCTGGAGATCCTGGTGCAGCAGGCCGTGAATCAGGCCGAGGCGGGGATCGACATCATCGCGCCGTCCGACATGATGGATGGGCGCATCGGCGAGATCCGCATGGCGCTGGACGAGGCCGGGCTGATCAATACCCGCATCATGAGCTACGCGGCGAAATACGCCTCCGCCTTCTACGGCCCGTTCCGCGACGCCATCGGCTCCTCGGGCGCGCTGAAGGGCGACAAGAAAACCTACCAGATGAACCCCGCCAATACCGACGAGGCGCTGCGCGAGGTGGCCATGGACATCGCCGAGGGCGCGGACATGGTGATGGTGAAGCCGGGCATGCCGTATCTGGACATCATCCGCCGCGTGAAGGACCGCTTCGAGATGCCGGTCTTCGCCTATCAGGTCTCGGGCGAGTACTCGATGATCGTGGCCGCCGCCCGCAATGGCTGGCTGGATTACGACAAGGCCGTGCTGGAGAGCCTGCTCGCCTTTAAGCGCGCCGGGTGCTCGGGCGTGCTCACCTACTTCGCCGTACATGCCGCCAAGCTGCTGGCGCGCTGAACATGGCGCTCTGGCCCGGGGCAAAGCTGCCTGACCTCACCGGCAAGGTGGCCATCGTCACCGGGGCCAATAGCGGCATCGGCTATTACACCGCGCTGGAGCTGGCCCGTGCCGGGGCCGAGACCGTGCTGGCCTGCCGCAGTGCCGAGAAGGGCGAGGCGGCGGCGGCGCGGGTGAATGAGGCCGCCCCAGGGCGAGCGCGGTTCATGCGGCTGGATCTTGCGGATTTCGCCGCCGTGGAAGGCTTCGCCGCCGCGTTCAAGGAAGATCACGGCGCGCTGGATATTCTGGTGAACAATGCGGGCGTGATGTCGCCGCCGAAGCGGCAGGTGACGGCGCAGGGTTTCGAGCTGCAATTCGGCGTGAATTTTCTTGGGCATTTTTTGCTCACCCGGCTGCTGCTGCCCACGCTTATGGACGCCCCCGCCCCGCGCGTGGTGCAGGTGGCCTCGGTCGCGCACCGGCAGGGGCGGATTGATTTCGAGGATCTGCACTACCAGCGCCGTTACCATGCCTGGAACGCGTACCGGCAGTCCAAGCTAGCGATGCTGATTTTTGCCCAGGAGTTGCAACGGCGCTCAACCGCCGGCGGCTGGGGGCTGCGTTCGGTGGCGGCGCATCCGGGCATCGCGGCGACTGAGATCGTGGCCAACGGGCCGGGGAATAAGAGCGCGCTGGCGGTGCTGATGAATATCGGCAAGGCCTTCGTGGTGCAGCCCGGCGAGGCCGGGGCCTGGCCGCTGATTCTGGCCGCCACGGATAAAGCCGCCCAGCCAGGGGCCTATTACGGGCCGCTGGGCTTTGGCGAGTTCCGGGGCCCGCCCGGCCCCGCCAAGGCCGAGGACAAGGCGCTGGACGCCGCCACCGGCGCGATGCTCTGGCGCGTGGCCGAGGAACTGACCGGCGCCAGCCTCACACCCGGCCTGTAAGGGCCGCCATCAGCACGGCCAGACGGTCACCCACCCCGCGCGGGCCCGCGCTGGGCGGACGGGCGAGGTCTCGCCGGGCGAACACGGCGGGCAGTGCTGCCGCCAGGGCAGCGCGGGGCGGCTTGGCGGAGAGCAGGGTTTTGGCGTGGGTGGTAAGGGTTTCGTCGGTCGTGCCATCCTCCGGGCGGCGCTTTGTGGCGCGCAGCAGGCCGGAGATGGCGTAGGCGGTGCCAAGATCCTCGACGGCCTGGGAATCCTCGCCCAAAAGCTTGCCCGCGATGCGTGCCAGCCTGCCGCCCGTGCCACGGGCATAGGCGTAGAAGGCGGCCATGTCCGGCAGGTTCAGCCCTTCCTCGCGCGCCTCGATGAGCGCCAGCAGATCCTCGGGCGCGAACACCCCGGCTTTCAGGGCGGCGGAGAGCGGGGTGGCCAGTTCGTGCTTACGCTCGGCCCCTTCCACCACCTCACGCCACCATTGCAGGCGGATCATGGCCAGAAGCGTCTCGGAGGCGACGTCCTGCGCGCGCGCCAGCTCGTGGTTGAAGAGGTACAGCAGAGCCAGGGAGTCGCGCTGATCGGCCGGGGCGAAGAGCGTGCAGAAGAAACGGTCGGGGTCGGCGCGGCGCAGCCGCGTAAGGGGAGTGTCGCTTGACGGGGGCATAAACTCTCCATAGCTAATCGGGCACTACGACACAAAACCACTGGAGAGTGCCAAATGGCGTTTGAACTGCCTTCCCTCCCCTACTCCGTGAACGCGCTGGCTGGTGCCGGCATGTGCCAGGAGACCCTGGAGCTGCACCACGGCAAGCACCACAACGCCTATGTGACGGCGCTGAACGGGCTTGTCGAGAAGAACGAGGCGCTGCAGGGCAAGTCGCTCGAGGAGCTGGTGCAGCTCTCGCACGGCAAGGCCGAGCTGACCCCGGTGTTCAACAACGCTGGCCAGCACCTGAACCACAGCCAGTTCTGGCTGAGCCTCTCCCCCACCGGCGGCAAGCTGCCCGGTAAGCTGGAAGCCAAGATCGTCGAGGATTTCGGCTCCGTGGAGGCCTTTAAGGACGCCTTCAAGACCGCCGGCACCACGCAGTTCGGCTCCGGCTGGGCGTGGCTCGTGCTCTCCCCCGAGGGCAAGCTGAAGGTGACCAAGTCCTCCAACGCCTCCACCCCGCTGGTGACCGGCGAAGGCAAGGTGCTGATGACCTACGACGTGTGGGAGCATGCCTACTACGTGGACTTCCGCAACCGCCGTCCGGATTACATCACCAACTTCCTGGACAAGCTGGCCAACTACGAATACGCCGAAGCCAACCTGCTCTCGGCCTGAGCCAGAAGAAAAACCCCCTGGTTCCGCCAGGGGGTTTTTTTATATCTTGCGCTCGTAGTAGCGCACCGTTTTGCCGTTGGGCAGCGTAGCGCTGCCGATTTCCGTAAAGCCGAATTTGGCGTGGAACGCCTCAGAGCCCGGATTGGGCGGATCGGCGTTGATCTCGCAGGTGATGCGCTCATGCCCGGCCGCGCGGGCGGCGGTAAAGAGGGCCTCGTACAAGGCGGCGGCGTGGCCCCTGCCGCGTGCGGCTGCGGCCGTCACCACGCGGTCAACATAGATGAATCTCGAAAAGCGCTGGCGGAACCAGAGGAAATTCTCGGAGTCGTAATCGGCGTCCTGGTCGAAGGCGATGATGAACGCCTCCGCGCCGATATGCGCGGCGAAACAGGCGCTGGCCACGAGATGGGCGAAGCGCGGCGCATCGGCAAAAGAAAGCTCCTGCGCATGCTCGTTATTGAGCGTGCGCAGGAGCGGTAATTGCGATGTGCTGAGAGAGAGCGGCGTGAGCATGGCGGCTCACGTCGCATCCCGTGCAGGATTTAGCAATCCAGCGTGGCTTTGCGCTCCCAATCGGAGAGATGGGCGGCGTATTCGTTCCATTCGCCGTGCTTGAGCTTGGCGTAGGATTTCACGAAGCTTTCGCCGAGCGAGGCCTTCAGCGTGTCGTTGGCCTCGAAGGCGCGCAGGGCGTCCAGCAGGTTCAGCGGCAGGCGCTTGGCGTCGGTCACCTTGTGGCCTTCGGTGTACATGTTGATGTCCAGGCGCTTACCGGGATCGATCTTGTTCCTGATGCCGTCCAGACCAGCGGCGAGGATGCCCGCTTGCAGCAAATACGGGTTCACAGCGCCATCGGCGAGGCGCATCTCGAACCGGCCTGGCTCGGGGATGCGCACCATGTGGGTGCGGTTATTGCCCGAGTACGTCACCGTGTTCGGGGCCCAGGTGGCGCCCGAGGTGGTGCGCGGCGCGTTGATGCGCTTGTAGCTGTTCACGGTGGGGTTCAGCACGGCGGCCAGAGCGTCGGCATGCTTGATGGTGCCGCCGATGAAGTAATAGCCGAGTTGGGAGACACCGAGTTCGCCCGCATCGTCCTCGAACAAATTCGTCTCGCCATTCCACAGAGACACATGCGAGTGACAGCCCGAGCCGGTGAGCCCGAGGAAAGGCTTGGGCATGAAGGTGGCGCGCAGGCCGTGCTTCTCGGCGATGGACTTGGCCATGAACTTGAAGAACACATGACGGTCGGCGGTGAGCAGCGCGTCGTCGTAATGCCAGTTCATCTCGAACTGGCCGTTCGCGTCCTCATGGTCGTTCTGGTACGGGTTCCAGCCGAGGTCGAGCATCGCGTCGCAAAGCTCAGTGATGACATCGTAGCGGCGCATCAGCGCGCCGGCGTCGTAACAGGGCTTGGAGCCGGTATCCAGCTCATCGGCGATGGCGGTGCCGTCGGCATTGGTGAGGAAGAACTCGCATTCCACGCCGCTCTTCATCTGCAAGCCGAGTTCGGCGGCCTGGGCCATCACGTTCTTCAGCACAACGCGCGGGCCCTGGGCGACGGGCGAGCCCGCCATCCAGATGTCGGAGGCGAGCCAGCCCACATCCTTCTTCCACGGCAGCACCGTCAGCGTCTCAGGGTCGGGGATAGCGAACATGTCCGGGTCCGCCGGGGACAGATCCAGCCATGTCGCAAAGCCCGCGAAGCCCGCACCGTTTTTCTGCATCCCCGCGATGGCGGCTGCCGGAACCAGCTTGGCGCGCTGGCTGCCGAAAAGGTCCGTGTAGGAAATCAGGAAGTATTTTAGTCCTAGTTCTTTCGCCTTTTCGGCCAGCACAGTCGCCATTGTCTTGATCAATCCCCGTTAGAAGTTCTTGCCCGGAATCCAGCTCGT